>JANXLP010000694.1 GCA_025355125.1 Opitutaceae bacterium
CGTCTGCGCCAACACCCCGCCCAGCCCGAATTGGCTCAGGCCCGGTCCGACTCCGCGGATGAGGATCGGCTTCGCCGCGCCGGTGTAGCTCGCCACGACGAAGCCCGCGATGCCGATGTTCGCCCCCGTGCCGACTTGGAAGCGCCCCGAAATATTGGCCAACCGATTCGCCAGCGATACCGCCGCGGACCCGCTCGTCACCGCTCCTGCGCTCGTCGTGACCGTCACCGTATAGTTGCCTGCCGTCGTCGTTTTGTAGGTGGACGCGTTCGCGCCGGTGATCGGCGTTCCGTTCAACGACCACTGGTAGCTCATGGTCTGGAGGGCGACGGCGGCGACGCCCAGCGTCGGCAGCCCCGCTCCACTGCCGAAAACCACGGCGGCACCCTGCGGCTGCGTCAGGATGGTCGGCACCGCCGTGACCGTCACCCCTGCGCTCGTGACGACCGTCACCGTCGCCACCTGACTCGTCATCGTGCCCGCCGTGGTGGCCACGGCCACCGTGTAGGCCCCGGGGGCGGTCACGCTGGTGGTGGCGGCTGTCGCGCCCGTGAGCGCGGCGCCATCGCGGAACCATTGATAGCTCAGCGGCAGCGTCGCCACGGCCGACACCGTCAACGTGGTCGGCGTCACCGCACCGTTCGCATAGAGCGCACTGACGCTGCTCGGCTGGGTGAGGATCTTGGGCGACGGCAGCACGGTCACGCCCGTCGAGGTCAGCACATTGACCGTCGCCCCGCTGCTCGTGACCGCGCCCCCGTCGGGACCGGTTGTCGTCGCGATCACCGTGTAGAATCCCGGCTGCGTGGCGGCAAACGTGGTGTCGTAGGCGCCGTAGTTTGCCGCCGAGGGCGTCGTCGTGGTGGCGCCCGGGATCGGCACGCCGTCGAGCGCCCATTGCAGGCTAACGGGCGCCGTCGCCGCCCCCGTCGCCCGCAAGGTGAGCGGCGATCCCAGGACCGCATTGGCGCTGAACGGCCAGGTGAGAAACGTCGGCCGAGTTCCGACGGTGACCCCCGCTACGGTGAACCGCACCTGCGTGCTCGTGCTCACCGTGCCGCTCGCGGTGGTGGCCAGCAGCGCATACGTTCCGGTGCCGAGGAAAGGCCCGCTATAACTGGTCTGGTTGGCCCCGCTGATAGCCGCGCCGTTGTAGCTCCATTGGTAGCTGATCGGCAGAGTAGAATAGACGTTGGTGCTCAGGCTGAGCGTCGGACTCGGTGCGAGCGGAAGCGGGGTGGCGCTGGGTAGCCCGGGCTGGAGGTAAGGCACAGTGCCGACAGGTGCATAGACATTGAAGACTAGCGTTGTGCCCCCATTGCCAAGCACCTCCATTCGGAAAGTTACGGTATCGTCCTCACCTATAGTCGGCGCCTCGATGCTATATATTCGCGGCACCGAGGGACCAGCAATAACATGCACCAAAGAACCATCGCCATTAAGCCGATATATTTGCACATCTAAGTTAGAATAATCGCTCAATAAAAAAGCGGTTCTGGTTCGCATCATACGAATAGCGCTGTTGGTCCCGAAACCCAATTTGATATAGGTGACAACCCCAGCGGGAGAAGTCTTGGAAATGGAAATTCGATCACTGCTATTCGACACGTCTAGTAAACGATAAACATTCCCGGCGACGTCACTGCCGATCATCGCAATTATCCTAACTGGCGTGCCAGATGGCGGCGCGGGCATTGTTGCGCTTACTTCGCTTGGAGCGGTTAAAGTCGTGGGAGTGCCAATAAGTGGCGCGGTAGAAGTGCTAATCAAAGGAGGAGATGAATTAGTATTGGCGACCACATAGGCATTCCACGAAGTCGGCGGCGTTCCGACGGTTAGTCCCGTTTGCCCCAAGGCCACCATCGGCAGAGCAACGACGCTGCCAACCATCGCCACCAACCTGGAGCACCACCCAAGCGACGTGGAGGAAGTCAGCTTTGCCAAGCCGTTGCCGACGGAACCTGAGTGAGACCAAAGATTGCGGTGACTCATCGCCCCGGAAAATCCGTCCCGCGACAGCGCGTGCGCAAGCGGCAAATGGCACCTTGATGTGACGATTTCACCGGCATCAGCACAATCAGTGCGAGACCGGCGGCGGAAAATGGCTTGCAGATGATTCATGATAAATGGGGCTTAGCCTCAACCACGACAACCCAACCCGACAAACCCGCTAGTGCCGACCATTCAGAAGCGATCCGATCAAAAACAACTCCTCCCTGGCCTTTCACTTTCGTGTAGTTCGTGTGTTTCGTGGTAAAAAATCCGCCTCTCCTCCGCGCCCTCTGCGCCCTCCACGTGAGGCCCTCCGATTCTCCGTCCTCCGCCGTTTCCTCCTTCCGTGTATTCCGTGTGTTCCGTGGGCCCCTCTCCGTTTCCGAATTTCCTACCCTTCCCCATCTCCCTCCCTCGCCCGCACCCACTCCCCTCCACCACCGCCCCACGCCAAAATCCGCGCCCTCTCCGCCAACCCATGCGCAGCGAACCAAACCCCGCCGCGCTACACTAAGCCCGCATGAAAACCATCCTTACCCCCGTTGATTTCTCATCCGTGAGCGACGCCGTCATCGCCGCCGCCCAACTCCTCGCCCGCGCCACCAACGGCCGCATCGTCCTCCTCAGCGTCGTCCAGCCGCCCATGATCACCAGCGACTACGGCCCCATGCTCGAGAACATCGGCGAGATCATCGCCGCCGGCGAAAAAACCGTCGCCCGCCAGCTCAAGCATCTCGCGAAAAAACTCACCACGCCCACGCTCTCCGTCGAAACCGTCCAGCTCACCGGCGCCCCCGCCGCGATCATCCTCGCGCAAGCCGAGGCCACCGATGCCGACTACATCATCATGGGCTCCCACGGTCACACCGCCCTCTACGATCTCCTCGTCGGCAGCACCGCTCATCAGGTCCTCCGCAAAGCGCCCTGCCCCGTCATGATCGTCCCGCCTCCGATCAAAAAAGCCGCCCGCCGCCGGACCAAGTAGTCGCAAATTTATTTGCGACCGCGCGCCCCCACACGTCGCCATCCGCCTTCCCCTCGCCTCCATTAGCGCCCCCCATCCCGCGCTTACGCGCTCTCGTAATACCGTAAACCAAAAATCCCACTCTGCGCGGTTGCCAAACCTCCCGCGCCTTACTCTGTTTTAGGGATGCGTCACCCCGTCGCCCCCGCCTCGCGTTTCACCTCCCACGTGCTGATCGCCGCCGCCGCGCTCGCATTTTCGCTCGCCGCCACGCGCGCCCAAACTCCCGCCACTCCGCCACCGGCCGCTCCCGCCGCCGCGCCTCTGCCCGACGCGGTTCCCCTCTCCCTCTTCAAAGTCCCCGAGGGCTTCGAGGTCACCCTCTGGGCGCAGTCGCCCATGCTCCATAATCCGACCAACATGGACATCGATGCCCAGGGCCGCATCTGGGTCACCGAGGGCGTCAACTACCGCCGCCATGAGGGCCGCGACAAACTCGGCGACCGCATCACCATCCTCTCCGACTCCAACGGCGACGGCCGCGCCGACACCACCTCCACCTTCGTCCAGGAGCCCGGCCTCATCGCCCCGCTCGGCATGTCGGTCATCGACAACCGCATCTTCGTTTCCAACGCCCCCGACCTCATCGTTTACACCGATGTGGACCGCGACGGAAAATTCGACCCCGCCATCGACAAGCGCGACGTCCTCCTCACCGGCTTCAACGGCCGCAACCACGACCACGCCCTCCACTCCGTCACCTTCGGCCCCGACGGCCTCCTCTATTTCTCGCAGGGCAACTGCGGCGCGCTCTTCACCGACCGCTCCAACCAGACCTTCCGCGTCGGCAGCCCCTACGATCCCATTTCCTCCGGCGGCGCCGGTGCCGTGTTCGGCTGGCGTCCCCCAGAGATCGCCGGCGCCAAGAGCGACGACGGCCACGTTTACGTCGGCGGCTTCACCGTCCGCATGCAGCCCGACGGCACCAAGGTCGAGATCATCGGCCAGAATTACCGCAACAGCTACGAACAGGCCATCACCTCGTTCGGCGACATCTTCCAAAACGACAACGACGATCCTCCCGCCTGCCGCACGTCATTCCTCATGGAATACGCGAACTTCGGCTTCGCTTCCAAAGACGGCAAACGCTCGTGGAACGCCGACAAGCGCCCCGGCCAGACCGTCCCCACCTCCGAGTGGCGTCAGGAAGATCCATTCACTGCACCCGCTGGCGATGTTTACGGCGGCGGCTCTCCCACCGGCATCGTGAGCTATGAAGGCGATGCCTTCGGCGAAAAATGGCGCGGCATGTTGCTCAGCGCCGAGCCCGGTCGTAACACCATCTTCGGCTATTTCCCAAAAACCGAAGGCGCCGGCTACGGCCTCGAGCGCTTCGATTTCGTCACCACCAACGTTGAACAAGTCTTCGAGGGCGTGGACTTCAAGGGCGGCGCCAAATCCATCACCGGCGAGATCAAAACCCTCTTCCGTCCCTCCGATGTCGCCGTCGGTCCCGACGGCGCGATCTACGTCGCCGACTGGTTCGATCCCCGCGTCGGCGGTCATCAGGATCTCGACGACAAGATGATCGGCGCCATCTACCGCATCGCGCCAAAGGGCTTCAAATCCGTCATCCCGAAGTTCGACCTGAACACCACCGAAGGCCAGATCACCGCGCTGAAGAGCCCCGCGATCAACGTCCGCGCCTCCGGCTTTATTCGGCTCAAGGCCCAGGGCGCCGCCGCCGTCCCCGCCGTCTCCGCGCTCCTCACCGACGCCAACCCCTACATCCGCGCCCGCGCGATCTTCCTTCTCGCGCACCTCGGCTCCACCGGCGTCGCCGCCGTTGAGAAACAGCTCGCCTCCGCCGACGCCCAGACCCGCGTCGCCGCCTACCGCGCCCTCCGCCGCGCCGGCCAGCCTTTCCTCAATCACGCCGCGAAGCTCGCCTCCGACGCCTCGCCCGCCGTCCGCCGTGAAGTCGCCACCTCCCTGCGCGACGTGCCCTTCGCCGCCTCCCGCGACCTGCTCCTCACCCTCGCCAAAGGCTACGACGGCCAGGACCGTTCCTACCTCGCCGCCTGGGGCATCGGCGCCACCGACAAGGAAGCCGATCTCTACGTCGCGCTCTCCGCCACGCAGACGGAAAAAGATCCGCTCAAGTGGACGCCCGCCTACGCCAACCTCGTCTGGAAACTCACTCCCGCCGATGCCGCATCGGCCTTCGCCACCCGCGCCGCCGCCGCCACCCTCCCCGAAACCGAGCGCCTCGCCGCCACCACCGCCCTCGGCTACATCCCGAGCAAGACCGCCGCCTTCGCGATCCTCGACCTCGCCCAAAAAGGCACCGGCAAAGTCCAGACCGCCGCCCTCTGGTGGGCGCTCAATTACAAAGACTCCCGCTGGTCCGCCTATGGCATGAACGCCGAACTTAAATCCCGCGGCCTCTACGACCCCGAGAAAGTCACCTTCACCGCCAGCGTGATCGCCCCGCAGCCGCCCACCAAGCTCCCGCCCGTCGCGCAGATCGCCGCACTCAAGGGCGACGCCACCCGCGGCGCCGGCCTCGCCGCCTCCTGCACCATGTGCCACAAGATCGGCAATAACGGCGTGGACTACGCGCCCAACCTCACCGGCTTCGCC
Organism: Opitutaceae bacterium; assembly: GCA_025355125.1. Lineage (GTDB taxonomy): Bacteria > Verrucomicrobiota > Verrucomicrobiia > Opitutales > Opitutaceae > Tous-C4FEB. The sequence goes on from JANXLP010000694.1 coordinate 5,600, forward strand.
AGCCGCCAGACCACCGAGGTTGTCATCAACTCCATCGTGAATCCCTCGAGCGACATCGCCCACGGCTACGAAGGCACCGAGTTCATCCTGAAGGACGGCACCGTGATCGACGGTCTCGCCCTCACCGCCAGCGACCCCGTGATCGTGCAGACGATGGGCGGCAGCTCCCAGATGATCCCCGCCAGCAAAATCAAGTCCCGCGTGCGCCTGAACCGTTCCCTCATGATGAGCGGCGAGCAACTCGGCCTCGATGCCCAGGGCATCGCCGACATCGTCGCCCACCTCAAGACCCAGTAACCCGAGAAGTAGGGCGCGGTCTCCGACCCGCCCTTTTTGGCGCGCCGCCGCCTATTACTCAAGTTGAGCCCCGACGCTTCAGTCGGGGCTTTTTTGTGCCGATAGAGGCACCCTCTCTACCCACCTCTGCGCCCATTTTCTCCGTCATTTTCAATTTTCACCCTTCGCACGCTGACCGCGTGCATCCTGCCCTGTGAGCGCAACCACCCTTGCCCAGCAGACGCTGCAACGCGCGTCCTCCGCCCTTAAGTCCGGGCACGTCTCCACCATGCCGGAGATCGTGCAGCTGGTGCATACCCTCTCCCGGAAGAGCATGGATATTTCCGTCTATGAACTCGCCGAGCTCGTAAAAAAAGACGCCGGCGTCCTCGCCAAAGTGATCATGGTCGCCAACGGCTTTGGCTATAATCCCAACGGGATTCGCGTCGAATCCGCCATGGAGGCGATCCAGGTCATCGGCTTCGAGCGCGTCCGCACTCTCGCCATGTCCCTCCTCCTCGTCGAGCAGACCAACCGCGGCCGCTCGCCCGACGAACAACGCGAAGCCGCCGCCCACGCCCTCTGCTCCGGCTTCATCGCGCAGTCCGTCGCCGAGGCCCAGGGCACCGTCCCGAGCGAGCACGCCTACGTCTGCGCCGCCCTCCGCCATTTCGGCCGCATCGTCATGACCAGCTTCATGACCGAGGAATACCGCCGCGCCCGCGGCCTCACCGACGTCCTCCCCGAAGACACCGCCTTCCGCGAAATTTTCGGCCTCACCCCCCTCGAGCTCGGCCACGAGTTGCTCCGCGCCGAGCAACTCCCCGAGGAGATCCTCTCCGCCCTCCGCGCCTGCAACCCCGAGTCCATCGCCGCCTCCTCCGTCACGCCCGAGCAACGCATGCTCGTCACCGCCGATTTCTCCACCCAGCTCTGCGAACTCCTCTTCAAGGAAGGTCTCGACGCGGCCACGTTTGCCGAACAGGCCTCGACTCTCGCGGGCCGTTTCGCCCACCTGATGCCGGACATCGAGACGCAGATTCCCGCCTTCGTCACCAACGTCGAAATCCAATTTTCCCGCCTGAAACACGGCCTCGGCATCCGCAGCCTTCCGCTCAAATGCGTCGAGCGCCTCAAAGACCGCGTGGCCAAACGCAATCCGCGTGGCTCCATGGCCACCCAGACCGCGCCTCCTTTTGCCGTGGGGAAAACCAACGCCCCGTTCTCCGCGCCGCTCACCGCGCCCCCCTTTGCCTCGCTCGCCCCCCCTGCGGTCGTCACGTCTCCCCCGCCGCCAAAACCCACCGTCTCCAGCGATCGTCTGCACGCCGGCCTCGCCCAATTGATCGCCCTCGCCAGCCAGCCTGGGACGCCCGCCGATGTGATCAACCGCAGCGTGATCGACATCATCGGTGAAGCCTTCGCCGCGCCCGAGGTCTTCCTTCTTCTGCGCCCCGCCGGCCTCGGCACCCTCCACATCACCCACGGCCTCGGCCAGAATTGGCGCAGCTTCCAGTCCTTCGCCACCGTCACACCCGGCGAACGCACCACCTTCGGCCTCTGCCTCTCCCGCCGTGAAAATCTCCTCATTCACGACGCCCGTGATGCCTCCATCGGACCCTACGTCCCCGGCTGGCTCCGCGACGCACCGCATCTTCAGGCCTACGTGCTGCTCCCCCTTATCCACGCCGATAAACCCACCGGCGTCATCCTCGCAGGCTGGGCCATGAAACGCAAAATCGTCATCGCCCCCGATCAGGTCCAACTCCTCCGCGACCTCGTCGTCATCGTCGGCAAAAAACACAGCGGAGCCTGATCCCGCGTCTTCCCCTCCCCCCGTAGCTGCGAGCGCCAGCGAGTGGTCCGCCCTGTCCGCCCAGTGTCTCATACCAACGTCAGTTGAGTTTTTGACTTTTGGTAGCTGCGAGCGTGAGCGAGTGGTCGTTCGCTCTCGTCCAGATGTCACCAGACGTTGGCCCCACCCCACACCGTTTCGCGCCCGGCCACGCGATTCCGTGGCTGCTATTCGTGCGCGAGCACGCTCTCTTCCCTGCGCGCGCTCCGCTCATTCTGCGCGTAAAGCTCCCCACACCTCGCGACCGCCGCGCCCGCCGCCCGCCCCATGAAACTCCCCGCAAAACTCGGCCTCCTCCTCACCTCCGCCGTCACCATCGCCTTGTTCTGGTTCACCCGCCCTCATCCTACCGCGCCTCACGCTCCCACCGCTCACACCGCCGCCACCGCCACACCCTCGACCGCACGCGTCGCCGCACCTGCCGCCCCCACCGCACGTCTCCCCACGACCACCGCCACCGCGTCGCCCACCCCCGCCACTCCATCTCCGCCTGATTCCGCCCCACGCCCGCGCCTGCTCGTCTTCGGCGAACACGGTCCCGTCACCCTCGCCGATATTCCCCCCGGCCGCTTTCGCGACGAGGTGCTCGCTCTCTCCGACTCCGCCCGCGCCCGCGCGCTCACCGCCCTCGCCGCGCTCCGCATCCCCGTCAACAACGTCGCCTCCCTGCACACCGACGTCGAGGGCGCCCTCTATTTCGCCTGCGCCAAATCCCCCTCCGATCAGCTCGACGAAGCCGACCTCGTCCACGCCAGTAGTTCCGCGCCCACCGTCTCCGCCGCCTCCGATGGCTTCGCCGTTTCCGTGCCCGCCGCCCTCCCGCCCGTGCGCCACAGCAAGCCCGGTTCCGCCCGCGTCATCTACCTCGATTTCAACGGCCACGTCGTCACCGGCACGTCATGGAATTCCGACTCCGGCGCGCCCTCCGCCTACAACTGCACCGCCTACGATACCGACAACAACGCCGGTTCCTTCAGCCCCACCGAGCAGGCCGCCATCGTCCTCATCTGGGAGCGCGTCGCCGAATCGTTCCGCGCCTTCGATGTCGATGTCACCACCGAGCAGCCCACCGCGTTCAACAATCAGACCTCCCGCGTCGTCATCACCAAACCCCGCGACGCCAACGGCGTCAGCAACCCCAGTTCCGCCACCGCCAGCGGCGTCGCCTACCTGAATGTTTTCGGCAACTCCAACTTCGCCACCGCCACCAGCGTCTGCTTCGTTTACCAGGACTCGCAGACGCCCGCCAGCATCGCCGCCATCGCCTCGCACGAGCTCGGCCACCAGATGGGCCTCAGTCACGACGGCACCTCCACCAACGAATACTACGCCGGCCACGGCACCGGCGAAATTTCCTGGGCGCCCATCATGGGCAGCTCCAATCGCAACGTCCTCCATTGGTCCAAGGGCGAATACTACGACGCCAACAATTCCCAAGACGACCTCTCGATCATCACCGCCAAACTCACCGCCCGCTCCGGCGACATCGCCGGCACCGATGGCGCCGCCACCGTGCTCGTCGTCAACGGCTCCACGCTCTGGCAGCGCGGCCTCCTCGAAACCACCGGCGATACCGACACCTACACCTTCACCACCAGCGGCGGCCCGTTCGCCCTGACGATCAGCCCCGTCTTCACCACCGCGCTCGCCAATCGCAACTCCATCGACGTCGCCGCCGAACTCCGCGATTCGGCCGGCACGCTCATCACGCGCTCCGATCCCGCCGACACGCCCGTCGCGACCTTCGCGCAGACGCTTTCCGCCGGCACCTATTTCATCCGCATCACCGGCGCCGGCACCGGCACTCCGCTCGCCAATCCGCCCACCGGCTACACCGCCTACGGCAGTATCGGCACCTACGAGATCACCGGCACCGTCGTTCCCTCCGCCGCGCTCATCGCCGCCGCCATCGCCCAAGATCCCGAAAATCAAACCCAATTCCCCGGCAACGCCGTCTCTTTCTCCGTCGGCGCCCGCGGCAATCCCGCGACCACCTACGCGTGGCAGCGCTTCACCAATTCCGGCGGCACCTGGAGCACCCTCACCGAGGGCAGTCCCTACACCGGCACGGCCACCGCCACCCTCACCGTCTCCGATCTCACGACCGCCATGAGCGGCGAACGCTTCCGTTGCATCGTGAACAATTCCGCCGGCTCCGCCACCAGCGCCGCCGCCACGCTCACCCTCACGACGCCCCCACCCGCGACGCTCCCCGCGTTTGATTCCTTTCCCATCGTCAGCTCGTTCGGCCGCGGCATCCCCGCCGGCACGAGTCAGAATCTCACCGTCGCCCTCACCAGCGGCTCCGATCCACTCACCCTTCGCTGGCAACGCAACGGCGTGGATATCCCCGGCGCCGACGGCCCCGTTTACTATCTTCGCAACTGGCAACCCACCGACACCGGCAGCTACCGCGTCGTCGCCACCAACGCCGCCGGCACCGTCACCTCGCCCGCCTTCAACCAGTTCGTCGCGCCCGAGGGCGGCTGGCAGTGGCGTCACCCGTTGCCCACCGGCAACGCCCTCACCCGCGCCGCCTACGTCAACGGTCGCTTCTTCATCGGCGGCATTCGCGGCACCGTCCTCACCTCGAGCGATGGCATCAACTGGTCCGTCCGCACGCTCCCCGCCGCTAACAATGTCTATAGCTTCCATTTCCTCAACGACCTCTACGTCGCCCTCGCCAGCCTCGGCGCCATCTTCACTTCGCCCGACGGCGTCACCTGGACTTCGCGCAATTCCGGCGTCTTCGTCCGCGATACCGGCAGCGGCCTGCAAGACATGACCCTCGGCGACGGCCGCCTCGTCGCCGTCGGCCTCGGCGGCATCACCAGCACCTCCACCGATGGCGTTACGTGGACGCCCGGGACCGCCGGCACCACCGAGGATTTGACCGGCGTCGCCTTCGCCTTCGGGCGCTTCCACGCCGTGTCCTCCGTGAGCGGCCGCATCTTCAGCTCCGCCGACGGCGTCACGTGGACCTCCCTCCTCACGCCCACCTCCGGCATGAGACGCATCGCCTTCGGGGCCGGCCGCCTCGTCGCCGTCGGGACCGCCAGCGACACGCTTGTATCTACGAATGGCACTACATGGACGAGCGGCACACCCCCCACCAGCGAGGCACTCCTCGGCATCAATTTCATCAACGGCCTCTTCTACGCCGTCGGCACGGGCGGCACGATTCTCACCAGTCCCGACGGCGTCACCTGGACCGCCCGCAACTCCGGCGGCAATCGCAGCTACCTCCAAAACGTCGCCTTCGGCAACGGCCTCTACATCATCCCCGGCCAGTCCGGCACCTCCGGCCGCACGCTCCTCGTTTCCAGCGACGGCGCGACATGGCGCGAGACCATCGCCAGCGTCAGCGCCGTCGGCACCTCCTTGCGCGGCATCACCGCCGGCCCCGACACTCTCGTCGCCGTCGGCAACGGCGGCACCGTCCTCCAATCCGCCGACGGCGCGCAATGGTCGCCCCGCTCCTCCGCCACAACGGTTCAACTCAACGACGTCCATTTCGGTTCCGGCCGCTTCGTCGCCGTCGGCGCCGCCGGCACGATCATCACCTCCACGGATGGCGCGTCCTGGTCCGCTCAAACCGCCCCGACCATCGTCACCCTCAACGGTGTTCGCTTCGACAACGGCCTCTGGGTCATCGCCGCCGCCTCCGGCCGCATTTTCACGTCGCCCAACGGCACGACCTGGACCCAGCGCTACAACGGCGGCTCCGCCACCTTCAACAAAGTCGCCTACGGCAACGGCCGCTACGTCGCCATCGGCGCCGCCGGCGCCATCGTCACCTCGACCGACGGCGTCAACTGGAGCGCCGCCACCGCGCTCACCTCCGATGCGATCAACGACATCACCTACGCCGCCGGCGTCTTCGTGGCCGTCGGCACCGGCGGCTTCGTCCGCACCTCGCCCAACGGCGTAACGTGGACCGACCGCAGCTTTTCCAACGACGCGCTCACCAGCGTGAATTACCTCGCCGGCCAGTTTCTCGCCACCGGTCCCGGCAGCACCTATTACGTTTCCTCCGATGGCTCCACGTGGACCGCCCGCTTCACGGGCACCTCCGACGCCATGCTCGACGCCGCCTCCCTCAGCAACGAACTCTTCCTCGTCGGCGACAACGCCGACATCCTCTCCGCCGGCGGCCCCCTCCTCACCACGCTCACTCCGCAGACCGTCGTCGTCGGCGCGCCCGTGATCCTCGGCACCACCGTCTCCGCCTCCGCGTTCCCACTCACGTATCAGTGGACGAAGAACGGCGTCGCCATCCCCGGAGCATCCGGCCCCACCCTCACCTTCGCCGCCGTCACCGCCACCGATTCCGGCAGCTATGCCCTCACCGTCACCGGTCCCACCGGCACCGTCACCACCCCCGCGGCTCTCCTCACCGTCAACGTTCCCCCCAGCGGTCTCACCAACCGCCTGAGCAACCTCTCCGTCCTCACCCTGCTCGCCCCGAATCAAGTCCTCACCGTCGGCTTCACCATGTCCGGCGGGACAAAGCCCGTGCTCCTCCGCGCCGCCGGCCCCGGCCTCCGCGCGCTCGGTGTCTCCAGCGCCATGGCCGATCCGAAGCTCGCGCTCTTCGACGGCAGCACCCAAGTCGCCGCCAACGACAACTGGGGAGATCCGTCCGCCAACATCGCCGACGTCACCGCCGCCAACGTCGCCCAAGGCGCCTTTGCGTTCCCGTCCAGCACCAGCCTCGACGCCGCCCTCGTCACCGCGATTACCGGCGGTCGCAGCGTCCAAGTCTCCGGCCCCACCGCCGGCACCGTCATCGTCGAAGCCTACGATGCCGGCACCGGCAACACGCCCCGCCTCGCCAATCTCTCCGCGCTCAACGCCGTCAGCCCTTCCAACGTCCTCATCGCCGGCTTCACGATCAACGGCACCGGCACAAAAACCGTGCTCATCCGCGCCATCGGCCCCGGCCTCGCCGCCCTCGGCGTCGGCGGCGCGCTCGCCGATCCCAAACTGGAACTCTACAATTCCGCCCAAGTGAAGATCGCCGAAAACGACACTTGGTCCTCTTCCCTTGCCTCGACCTTCACCGCCGTCGGCGCCTTCGCCCTCCCCGCCGCCAGCAAAGACGCCGCCCTCCTCGTCACCCTCGCCGCCGGCGGCTACACCGTCCAGGTCAGCGGCGTCGCCGCCACCAGCGGCGCCGCCCTCGTCGAAGTTTACGAGGTCCCCTAATCCGGAGCGATGCAGTTGAACCCCAACCGCAGAGCTATCGCACAAAACCAAAAGGTGAGCGCCGCCGAGCCGCCGACCCGCGCCCGCCCGCGCTCCAAGTATCGGTCTCTCAGCTCTCAACTCTCAGCCCTCAACCGCATGGTTCCGTATCGGTAATTCGCATTTATTTCGGAAACGCATCGCGCCTTCGCGCGTCGAAGAGCGGATGCAGCCCACGCTCCCCGTGCCTCGTCTCTTCACCTTCGCCCTGCTCGGCCTCGCGCTGCTCCGCCCGCTCGCCGCCGTCCCCGCCTACGACTTCGCCCCGCTCACGGCCATCGCCCGGCAGATCAACACCGACCTCGGCCTCCGCGGCTCCTCGCTCCGCGTCGTCATCGATGGTCGCCTCGCCTACCAGCAGTTCTTCGGCACCTACACCGCCACCACCATCGTCCCCATCGCCTCTGCTTCAAAAACCCTCTCCGCCGCCGTCATCATGGCCCTCGTGGACGAGGGCAAACTCTCCCTCGACGACAAAGTCTCCAAATTCATCCCCAGCTTCAACAAGCCCGGCGGCTACGCCGACATCACACTCCGTCAGTGTTTTTCCCATACGTCCGGACTTCCCGGCTCCGAGGAAAACGACGCCCTCTCCAACCCCTCCATCACCCTCGCCCAGTCCGCCGATCTCATCGCGCAGATCACGCTGATCGGCCCGCCCGGCGGCCAGTTCGCCTACGGTGGTCTCTCCATGCAGGTCGCCGGCCGCTGCGCCGAAGTCGCTGCCGGCAAAACGTGGGACCAGATCTTCCAGGAAAAAATCACGGTCCCCCTCGGCCTCACCCAGGTTGATTTTACCACCATCGCCCTCCTCGCGCCCTACCGCCCCAACACCAATCCCCGCATCGCCGCCGGCGCGCGTTGCTCCCTCGGCGATTACTCCGTCTTCGTCCAGATGCTCGTCAACTACGGCCTGCACAACGGTCGCCGCATCCTCAGCGAAGCCTCCGTCCGCGAGATGCAACGCGAGCAGATGACCGGCCTCCCGATCATCAACTCACCCCTGCCCGACGAGCAGACTCACTACGGCCTCGGCACGTGGATCAACCTCACCGACGCCGCCGGTCAGCCCGTCGAAACCAGCGCCGCCGGCGCCTTCGGTTTCACCGCCTGGCTCGACGCCTCCCGCCGCGTCTCCGCCGTCTTACTCGTCCTCGACCAGGGCCCCGTCGTCCGACCCTACACGCGCCAGCTCCAGGCCGCCCTCCGCACGATCATCGACACCACGCCACCCTCCGCCGCCGACCTCGCC
>JANXLP010000702.1 GCA_025355125.1 Opitutaceae bacterium
CGCGAGGTCATCGGGCGCCGTGAAGCTACCACCCGAGATCGGACGGAGCTTGGAGTTATCGGCGAATTTCTGGACGGAGAGTTTTCCGATGGCCGTGGAGCCCTGGACGATCGTGCCGTTTTGATTCACGACGATGTTGCCGCCGCCGGCCTGCAGCACCATCGGAGAACCGCCGGTATTGAGCACGAGATCACCGCCGGAAGTGACGATGGTGCGGTCGGGCCGCATGCGGAACTCGCCACTGCGGGTGTAAACTTTGGAGCCGTCGGGGCGCTGAATCTCGAAGAAGCCCTCGCCCTGAATGGCGACGTCGAGCTCGCGGCGCGTGGGCTGGGTCTCGCCGTAGTTGAAATTGATGCCCGTGTTGATCTTGGCGAACAGCGTGGGCATGCCGGCGTCCTGGCCGATGCGGGCCTTGGCATCGGTCTGAAGCTCGCCCGCCATCTCGGTGCTGAAATTGACGGTCCGCTTGCGATACCCGGCGTTCTGACTCGAGGTGATATTTTGAGACACGGCGTCCTGCCAACGCTCCAGGGCGGAGAGAGAGGCTGCACTTTGGTAGAGGCCGATGTTCATGGACAGGCTCCCTAAAGCCAACCGCGTGCCGACGCACTTAGTCGCAACTCAACTCACTGTCTGACTATTGATTAAAGTTTAAAAAACCAATGTCACCTCTCGCTCAGCGGCGAGCCGCGCGCATCGAAGCCGCATAACCGGCAGGTTTTGCCGGGGCCAAAAACGGGCGTGTCGACGGGTCGCAAGCGCCCCCGGCCCCCGGCCCTATCCTACCCCCGGCGTTGAAACGCGCGGATCGTTTCTTGGATCTCCTTGGCGTCTTTCTTCCACAGGCCGTTTACGAAGATCGGTTGGCTGCCGCCCGAGGTTTCGATGGAGACGGTGGAAAGGAAGATGCCGTTGTTGATCTTAAACGACGCCACGGCGCTGTAATGGACGTGCTCCTCGCTGGACCCGAACAGCGCGCCTTTGCGAAACAGCAGGGCGTCGCTGGCAAGCGTCAGTGAATCCGGGAAAAACAGATTGCCGGACGACCAACGGCTGGAGCGGAATTTTACCTCCTCGAATCCGGCGGGCGCTTCGGTCTCGGTCGGAGAAATCTCGCGGGGGGCTGAAACGGACGCGGGCGCGGCGGGTGCGATGCCGCCTTCGGCGATGAGCCGCCGTTTGGCATCGGCAAACTCGGCATCGGTGAGGTGACCTTCCTCGCGCAACACGGCGAGCTTACGGAGTTCTTCGGTGAGGTTCATGAAGCGAGCGCCTCCCGTCACCACCCTCGCCGACCGGTCAGGCCTTTTCGCGGTATGATTTCAGGAGTTCGGAAACCAACAGACCATCAATCTTCATACCGGTAACGTCGCAGTCCTCGATTATTATGCGGGACAGATTCACATCGCGGAAGGTTGCCTCGCTCAGGTTGATGTCGGTGAACGCAGCCTGCGCCAGATTCACGTCGGTAAACTGCGCCTCACGGAGGTTCACATCGGTGAACTGGGAACGCGACAGATCGGAGTTCGTGACGAGCAGGGTTTCCTGGGTGTTGGAGAGGTTCATGACGGGGCGATTTGCTCAACGTTTCAGATCAGCCACGGACGGCTACGGCCATTGGTTGCAGCGTCTAGTTTAGCCTCTTTTTTTCGAGACGCTCTTTGAAGTGCACGACGGTCACGACCCAAAATTGCACATCCGAAAACTGGTAGATGATGCGATAAGGAGACTCGTGGACTTCCTTCAAGGGCTTCTCTGGATATTCATGCACCGGGTGCCCTTGGGAGGGAGCCATCGCTGCAAGCTCCACACGCTCAATGATGCGAGCGACCATCCGCGCGGCATAAAATTCGGAATCCTGCGCGATGTAGCGTCGAATCGCACGAAGCGACCGCCGCGCTTCGGAGGACCAGCCGATCGTCACGCCGCAAATTCCTTCCGAATTGCCGCATGCGAATGCACACGGCCAGCTCGGATGTCCGCGAGCCCGGCGTCGATTTTCTGCCGGACGTAGATGCGATACATGAGATCATCCCACGTGGACGACGGAGAAAGGCCACGCACCAACTTGATGGCCGACGACTTGACGCTCTTACGCTTCGCAGTTGCGGACGACATGAGCCGAATTTGTCGCTGAGTGATTGCATGGCAAGCGACGCTTTTTGGCTAAAGTTTGAGATCAGCCACGGCTAGCCGAGTCCTTCCAACAGTCGGCCAACCCCACGGCGAGTGCGTGCCGGTCTCCAGCACGAAGGTCGCAGTAGCGCAGCGCTGCGCGAAGGCCGTCAGGCATTCGCGGGTGTTGGCGATCTTTCCTGGGCGAGAATCTCACCACCGGCGGAGAGGACGCACGCGGTGTGCACGCGGTCCCCGAGGTCCAGGCCTATCGCGATGTTATCGGTCGGGTTCACAAGACATAGCATGACGATCCGCGCTCATCCGCGCTGCACGGCGCGCATGGCACTGCCGGCCTCTACACAAAACGCATAAGCCTGCGGCCACGCGCCACCGTCTTTCCCGGGCTTGTTCAACCGGGGTCCCGTGGCGCGCTACGGTGCCACAGAACCCTCAGAGTTCGGCTCTTTCTTCATTAGCGATACTCCGACAGGAACAGTGACATCTTCAAGTCAGCCATAGCCTGCAATGTCTTGGGAGAAATCGCGGACCCACCACCGCCAGCGCCTTTCCTGACCTTGAAGCCGATATCCGCAACGTAACGTCCGGGCTTCAGCTTCTTCTTATTCTTCTTCACCCAAGCTTCGAGTGCAGGCACCTGCTTTGGAAGCTCCCATTCGCTCTCGCACCGCGACATCTTCCACGGTGAATGCTTCGCTTCAGAATAAATCGAGATGGGCATGCGTCTTTTGCCGAACAGTGTTATTCGCCTCAACTCAGTTGATGTATATCAGACGCGGGCGAGTGGCGGCTGAAGGTGTGAAGCGGTTTCATAACTTGCACGGCGTGAAGGTGCGCGGATTCCACAAGGCGGGGCAAGCGCTTTGGGTTGAGCTTTTGCCGGTTGCATATCAATCCGCGTAAAGCTCAACCGACCGACGGCCCGATAGGGAGCGGAAGAGCGATGGCCGCGCTTAAAGCCCCACTCGCTCACGCTCGCGGCTACACCCAAAAACTCCACTCGCTGGCGCTCGCGGCTACCCAACGATCGATACATGATGCCGGCTCAATGGCCGGCGGGATACAGGCACTCGACTTCGATGCGTTCGCCGCAGCCGCAGGTGATCACGAGGCGCACGACTTTGTCGCCTTCTTTCACGGTCTCGACGGTCGGGTTGTGCGCGTGGTCGGCGGGTGGGCGCACGGCGGGCACACGGGAAGAAGCGAGCGACGCGGTGAGGTCGGGCGGCAGGCGGAGCGGCGGGGCGTCGAGGGTCTTCTTGCCGTGGAGAAAAGGCGTCATGGGTTGGCGGCGCTCAGGGTGTCGGCGGGGCCGGGTGTGATGGGCACGGTTTTATCGACGAGGACTTTGTCCTTGAGGCGGGCCTTGGCGTTGAGCGTGAGACTGAGGGTGACGCGCTCGTTGGCTTCGGAGGTGGGGGCTTCACCGGCGACGGGTTTGGCGTCGGCGTAACCGGTCACGCGGTCGATGAGGCCGGGCTCGACGGCGAAATGAACGAGGGTGCGGCGGGCGGAGTTGGCGCGGTCGGACGAGAGTTCCCAATCGGTGTAATCGGGGGGCGCGGCGGCGATGGCGGCGGCCTGCGCGGGCGTGAGCGGGGGGCGCTGACGGGTGTGGCCGTCGATGGTCACGCGGAATTTGTGGCGATCAATATTCCACGCAAGATTCTGCATGACGAATTTGCCCCACGGGGTGAACTCGGCGGTGTCGCCGACGAAGAGCGGGCGTTTGGCGCGGTCAAAAAGCGTGATGCGGAGACCATCGGAGGTGACCTGAACATCGATGGGTTTATTGGCGAGATCCTGGTCGAGGTTGAGGAGGCGGTAGAAATCGGCGGCGACGGAATTCAGAAACGTCATCTGGATGTGCTTGCTGCGACTCATCTCTTTTTCATCGCCAGCGTCTTTGCCACTGCTGCTGGAAGTCTTGTTCGTGTTGTAGGGCATGACGCCGGAGCTGGCGTCCATGGGCGAACGGAACGGGTTCTGAAAATACTGCGCGGTGGAGATGAGGATCTTTTGATTCTGCGAAGAAATCCACAGCACCATGAAGAGCGCCATCATGGCCGTGACGAAGTCGGCGTAGGCGACTTTCCAGGCGCCGCCGTGGTGGGCGGCTGCTTTTTTTCGGGCCATGGGATTGGGAGAAGTTGAGAGCTGAGGGTTGAGGGTTGAGAGACCGGAGTTTCGGAGATCAGAGCGGCGCGCAGAGCGGGCATTGCACTCAACTCTCAGCTCTTAACGCTCAACTTCCGCATCACTTCGTGCCCAGGTTCTTCAGGGCGGCTTCGAGTTCGGCGCCGCCGGGTTGGACGTGGCTGGAGAGGGAGCGACGGGCGATTTCGACGGCGGTGAGCGGGGCGAGGCCTTTCGCGAAGCCGGCGACGGCGTGCATGATGCAGTTCAAGAACTGCTCGTCGGCGGCGACATTGGACTTCAGGCGCGCGCCGAGGGGACTCACAAAACCGTAGGCGATGAAAATGCCAAGGAGCGTGCCGGTGAGCGCGGCGGCGACCTTTTCACCGACGGCCTCGGGGCCTTCGGCAATGGCGGACATCGTGTTAATAATACCCAAGACGGCGGCGACAATGCCGATGGCGGGGAGCGAATCGGCGACGAGCTGGAGAACGTGGAGCGGGTGCTCGGCCTCGATGGCTTTGGCGTCGAGCTCGGCGGTCATGAGGTCTTCGAGCTGGTCGGGCTTGATCTTGCCGTCGATGACGGGCTTCAGGCCATTGATCATGAACTCGAGGCGCTCGTGGTTGTTCAACACCGAGGGATATTTGTTGAAGATGGTGCTCTTCTTCGGGTCCATCACGTGCTCTTCGAGGGCGATCAGGCCGTTACGGCGACCGACCATGAATATCTCGTAGAGCAGCGAAAGGAGTTCGTTGAACTCCTTCTTGCCCTCGGCTTTTCCCTTGATGGCTTGGAGGGTCTTATGGACGACCTCTTTTAAGACGTGGGCTGGGCTCGCGATGACAATTACGCCGGCGGAGATGCCCAAGATCACCACGAACTCCGAGAGATGGAGCAGAAGGATGGGCTTACCACCGGCGAGCATGAAGCCGCCGATGGTGGATGCGATGACGATGATGGCTCCGACGATGATTAGCATGCGAATAGGGCCGCCAGCGGGCGGCGCGGGCTCAGCGGTCGCGGACCCGTTGCAGATAGGCGCGCAGACCGATGATGGTCTGGGCGTGGATCTGGCAGATGCGCGACTCCGTCAGGCCGAAGACAGCGGCGATTTCGGCGAGGCGAAGGTTTTCAAAATAATACATGGCGAGGATCTTCTTCGGTATATCGGGTAATTCCGCGATACGTTGAGTGAGAAGTTGCAAAAGCTCGGCTTTCTCGAGGTTGTCGCGGCCGGTGACATCGGAATCGTCGGCGAGCAAATCGTGGAGCGCAGCGCCGGTGCCGTCCTGACTTTCGGCGCCGTGGTCGATGGTGATGAACGTGACGGGCTTCGCTTCCTCGACCCATTTCGCGTATTCCTTGGCATCGAGGCCGAGGGCGGCGGAGACCTCGGCATCGGTGGCGGCGCGGCCGACCTGTTGTTCGACGTCGTTGATGGCGGACTTGAGTTTGCGGGAGCGGGCGCGCGCGCGGCGGGGGCACCAGTCCATGCGACGGAGCTCGTCGAGGATGGAGCCGCGGATGCGCATGGCGGCGTAGCTGGAGAACGTGGCCCCCTGCTCCGGGTCGAACTTGCGGACGGCGGCGATGAGGCCGGTGATGCCGACCGAGTAGAGATCGTCGGCGTCCACGTGCGCGGGGAGGTTGAGCTTGATCCGATCCACAACGTTGCGGACGAGGGGGAGGTAGCGGACGATGAGATCCTTCTCATCGACGGCACTCGGCGAAACACCCTGATACGCGCGCCAGGCGGCGGCGGGCGTGGCATCCATGCCAGGGGTTGGTGCGGGAGCGGTGGCTGTATTCATGGGAAAAATTGAAGGAAAAGGGGGTTACTTTTGCTTGGGAGCGGCGGCCAACGCGGCGGCGGTGGCGGCGGCGTGACGGATGAGAATGGTTTCACGGATGCCGCCCACGAGGACGGTCCAGAACCAGCGGAAGAGGAGCGCGCCGACGAGGCAGCCGATGGCCGCATCGAGGAGCGTGCGCTGGGGCGAGTGCTCCGAGGACCAGCCCGTGGCGGCGGCGATGATGAACCCAGCGAAACCGCCGGAGAGGAAAACGAATTTCATGAGAGTGGGTGCGCTTAGCTGTCGGCGAGGGTGCGGCGGGCGAGCGCGCCGGGGACATCGTCCTCGAGGTCGCCAGTGAGCGAAGGGCCGGTGGAGAGGAAGAGCGGCTCGAGGGCCTCGTCGAAGAGGTAGTCCCAGAGCTTGCCCCACTGAGGGACCTCATCGAGGTGCGTGAAGACGAGGTGCGTGGCGCCGAGATCGCGGCCGGCGGCGTGCGCGTCACGGAGCGAGGCACGGTCATAGGCGGCGTTGAGGACGAGGACGCGCTCGGTGATCTGCTCACGGTCAAGCCACGCGGCGAGGGGCTGGTTGTCGGCAGGACGGAGCGAGGAAAACGAAGGGAGATCGAAGTAAACGAAACCGCCGGGCACGGCGATTTGGGTTTCGCAGGGAAAGTGGGCGAGCGGCACGCCGAGCGCCTGGCTGAACACGGGGAGCGGCCCGAGGGAGTTGGGCTTGTCGAATTCGACGGCGACGACATGGCCGCCACGGGCGCGGCGAAACACCTCGGAGGAAATCCATTTGCAGAGCGCGGTCGTGCGGCCGACGCCGGCGGTGCCGAGAAACGCAGCGCGGGAGAGCGGAGCGCGCGAAGGGCGGGCGTCGGCTTGGGCGCGGAGAAGACGCGACGTCTCGGCGAGCGCGCGGTGCAGCGGCAGCGCGGCGAGGCCGGACCATTGCGCATTGGTCTGGAGGCGGTTGAGGGCCGGCTCGGAAAGGCCAGAGCGACGGAGGAGGCCGGCGAGGCCGAGTGTGGCGGTCGGCGGCGGCTGTTGGCGGGAATCGGCGGAAAAATCGTGCGAATGCGAAACGGGCGTCGCGGGCTCGGAGGAAACCGCGGTGAGCGTGGGCGCGGGCGCATCGACCTGGGCGATGACTTCGAGGCTCGGTGGGCGCAGGAAACGGAAGAGGCCCTTGGACTCGATCGGGCGGACGGAAAGCACGCGGGCGGACGGGCCGAGCTTTTCGCGGATGAGGGCGACCGCATGCTCGGCGGAGCGCACGGTGAATTTGTAGGCGCCGGGAGCGGGAGATTGCGGAGTGGCGGACATGGGGCGTTAGGCGGCGGCCTTGAGGGGCACATCGGCGCGGGCGAGGTGCGGCGGCGGGACGATGATGCCGGCGTTTTCGATTTCCGTGGTCGTGGGCAGCTCCTGATAAGCGAGGACGGTGAGGCGCGGGAGCGAGGATTCGATGAAGCGCTTGAGCGGGAGGCGCGCCTCGGTGGAGACGACGAGCACGGCGGGCTGGCCGGCGGTGGTGAGTTCGCCGGTGCGGCGCGTGAGTTCGTCGAGGAGGTGGCGGGCGGTCGCGGGATCGAGGGCGAGACCGACTTCGGTGGGTGAACGGTGAACCTTGGTGGCGAGCCATTGTTCGAAGCGGGCATCGAGCGTGACGGCGCGGATGATGCCGGGGCGGCATTCGAACTCGGAGACAAAGTAGAGGCCGAGGCGGCGGCGGACGAGT
>JANXLP010000706.1 GCA_025355125.1 Opitutaceae bacterium
GGCAGCTCTACCTCAATGAGCGCCTCGGCTTCTTCCAAGACCGCCTCTTCGTCTCCGGCAGCGTGACCCGCCTCGCCACCCGCACCACTGCGCGCAACGTCCTCGCCGGTTCCGCCCCCGCCATCCTCGACGATTCCAAGCTCATGAAGGGCGCCAGCATCCTCGGCAAAGTGCAGGACAACGTCTCGCTCTACTACAGCTATTCCACCAACTCCTCCCCCGTCATCGCCAATAATCTCCCCCTCTGGCGCGACGGCAAACAACACGAGGTCGGCATCAAAACGGAATGGTTCAAGCAGCGCCTCTCCTTCAACAGCGCCTGGTTCAAGATCGAGCAGAGCAACGTCACCGTTCCCAACCCCGCGTTCCAGACCGATCCGACCGCACCGCAGACCCTCGTCTCGGACTTTGGCAACCACGGCGTCGAGTTCGAGGTCATGGGCAGCCTCACGAGCAACCTCTCCGCCGTCGCCAACTACACGACCCTGCACATGCGCGACGCCCTCGGCCGCAAGGTTCGCGGCGTGGCCGACCAGAACGCGGCCTTGCTCCTCAACTACCGCTTCACCCAAGGCGACGCCAAGGGCCTCTCCCTCAACTTCGGCGTCACCTACAGCGGCCGCCGCGCCGGCGACTCCCCAATCAACTTCACCTCACTCAACGTCGTCGGCAAAACCAGCTTCTACCTCAAGCCCGCCTACGGCACCACCGCCGGCGCGTCCTACCGTTGGCAGGACAAATACCTCCTCCGCCTTCACGTGGACAACGTCCTCGACGACCACGGCTACCTCTCCGTCGCCGGCGGCCGCGTTTCCGGCACCGGCATCACGACCGCCTCCGGCCTCAACGTGAAATTCTCCACCACCTACGAATTCTGAGATAGGGCGTCTAAAAAAGATCACGGATCGAGTCCGTCGTGGCATGGGCGTCCCGCCCATGTTCCGAACTCACGGGCGGGACGCCCGTGCCACTTTTAAATCCGCCCCGGCCCGCCCCGCGCGCGACCGGGGCTTTTTTTCCTTCCCGCTGCCGACCCTGCGCACGTCTCCGCTCATGCAACCCAACCGCTTCGTCCTCGTCGGCACCGGCATGCGCGCCCGCGATTTCATCCGCCCGCTCGTCACCGATTACCGCGCCTCCGCCACCCTCGTCGGCCTCTGCGACGTGAGCCCCGCGCGCCTCGCATTTTTCAACCGCTCGCTCGCGCATGAGTGGGGCTCGACGCCCGTGCCCACCGCCGATCCCGCCGGCTTTGAAACGCTCCTCCGCGAGCAACGCGCCGAGGCCGTCATCGTCACCACCATCGACTCCGCCCACCACGACTACATCGCCCGCGCCCTCCGCGCCGGCTGCACCGTCGTCACCGAAAAACCACTGACCACCGACGCCGCCAAATGCCGCGTCATCCTCGAAGCCGCCGCCACCACGCCCGGCCGCATGCGCGTCGCCTTCAACTACCGCTGGCATCCGCACCGCACCGAAGTCCGCCGTCTGCTCGCCGCCGGCACCATCGGCGCCGTGAAAAGCGTGAACCTCGAATACCTCCTCGATACCGACCACGGCGCCGACTACTTCCGCCGCTGGCACGCGAGCCTCGCCAAGTCCGGCGGCCTGCTCGTGCATAAATCCACGCACCACTTCGACCTCGTGAACTGGTGGCTCGACGCGATCCCCGAAAGCGTCTTCGCCCAGGGCCAGCTCGTTTTCTACGGCCGCGCCAACGCCCTCGCCCGCGGCGACGCCGCCCTCGCCGCCTACCCGCGCTACACCGACGCCGCCTGCGCCGCCGATCCTTTTAAATTCTCCCTGCGCGACGGCGGCCTGTTGCAAGGCCTCTACCTCGACGCCGAAGCCGACTCCGGTTATCTGCGCGATCAAAACGTATTCCGAGAAGGCATCGACATCCACGACCAGATGTCGGTCCTCGTGCGCTACCGCACCGGCCAGCTCCTCAACTACGCGCTCACCTGTTTTTCCCCGCGCGAAGGCATGAGGGTCACCTTCAACGGCGACCGCGGCCGCCTCGAGTATTACGAATTCCTCCGCGCGCCCGTGCTCGGCCGCCGTGACCCCGCGCCGATTCCCGAGACCGACCGCACCGAGCAACGCATCCGCGTATTTCCGCATTTCGCCGCCGACTACGAAGTGCCCGTGCCCCTCGCACCCGGCGGCCACGGCGGCGCCGATCCCCAACTCGCCGCGCAGATTTTCTCCGCCACCCCGCCCGCCGATCCACACGCCCGCACCGCCGGCCCCGAGCAAGGCGCCGCCTCCGCCCTCGTCGGTATCGCCGCCAACGAATCCATCCGCACCGGCCAGCCCGTCGCGATCAGTGACCTCGTGCCCCTCGCACCGCACGCACGGCGCTTGAGTGAACTCAGCTAGCGCGTCTCGCCGCGCATCGTCGCCGCGAGCGCCAGCGAGTGGACCGTGGCTCCTCTCACCCGTGAAACTCGCCCCGAGGCGACACGAAGGGCACACGGTAAACGGAAAAATCCCGATGATCCGTCGTGAGCACAACCGCACCCTTGTGCCGACGCGCCAACAACACGGCGCAGGCATCGGCGTAATCCATGCGCTGATCCCACCGGTGCATCTCCGCAGGAACCGCGATGGGCGCGGGGTCTTCCACGTGCATCTGAGCTATGAGTTTTTCAAGAAACGCGAGCGCTCGCGGACCGTTTTTCAAAATGTGCGTCGCCTCCGCTATGGCTGCACTTGTGACGATAAAGGGGCGGTCGGTGCCTCCAATCAGAGTCGCGGCCCATTCATGATGAGGGTCGGGCGCATCGCGCCAACGTCACCAAAGGCCCCGCATCAAGTATTATGATCGGCGAGGTAGTGGGCACGGAGGATTTCGCTACGGGAACGCGGATCACGGGGCAGCGAAACGCAGCCGATCAAGTGTTCCAAACCTGCCAGCGGACTACCCGGCACGGCTTTGATTTTAAACGTGGAAACCTTCTTCACCGCGCGGCCGCGAACGGATTTCTTCGGCCGGGTCTTTGTCGCGGTAGGCATACCGAAAACAGAGCGCGCGCCGGTCGTCGTGACAAGCCGACAAGCCAGGAAGTCGCGCGCTCGCGCCGCGCCCTCACTTCGCCACCACGAGCGGAAACCCACTCTTCTTGAGCGCGCGGTGCAGCGCGGCGATGTGCGTGCGATCGCGTGTTTCCACCGTGCACACGGCGTGAACCGCGCTCACATCCGGCCCGCTGAACGCGCGGTCGTGGGCGATGTCTTTGATGCTCGCGCCGGCATCGGCGATCACGCGACAGAGCATCGCGAGCCCGCCCGGACGATCACTGATGAGCGCCGTGAAGCGCGTGAGGCGGCCATCGTGCACGAGACCTTTTTCGATCACGCGGCTGAGAACCGCCGGGTCGATGTTGCCTCCACAAACGACGAGTGCGACGCGCTTCCCCGCGAGCTCCGGCAACTGGCCCGACATCAGCGCTGCCAGCGGCGTGGCGGCGGCACCTTCGACCACCGTTTTTTCCAGTTCCACCATGCGCAGGATCGCGAGCGCGATGGCGGCTTCATCGACCTTCACGACTTTATCGACCCGCGTGCGCGCGACCGCAAAGGCGTTGGCACCCACCGTGAGTGTCGCGAGACCATCGGCGAGCGTGGCGCGGCGGGCAACGGTCACGGGTTTGCCCGCGCGCAGCGCTGCGGAAAAATTCCCGGTGCCCGCACCTTCGACGCCAATGATTTTGATCTTTGGCTTCAGTGATTTCACCGCGAGCGCGACGCCCGCGATGAGCCCGCCGCCGCCGATCGGGCACACAATGGCGTCGAGATCGCGGACTTGGTCGAGCAGCTCCAAGCCGAGCGTGCCCTGGCCGGCGATGATCGCGGGATCGTCGAAACCGTGGATGTAAGCGAGGCCGTCGCTCGCGGCGAGACGGTCGGCGGCGGCACGGGCCGACGCGAAATCCGGACCGCCCATGATCACGCGGGCGCCGAGTTTTTCGCAGGTGGTGATTTTGATGAGCGGCGCGTAGTCGGGCATCACGACCGTCACGGGAATACCCAAAAGTTTCCCGTGGTAAGCGAGCCCGAGCGCGTGGTTGCCGGCGCTGGCGGCAATGACGCCGAGTTTTTTCTGCGCAGCGGGGAGCAAGAGGAGTGCATTGCGCGCACCGCGTTCCTTAAACGAGCCGGTGCGCTGAAAGTTATCCAATTTGCACACGATGCGCGCGCCGGTGATCTCGCTGAGCGGAATCGATTCGGGGCACGGCGTGACAAAAACTCCGCCGGCGATACGGCGACGCGCGGCGCGGATGTCGGCAAGTGAGACGGGCATGGTGGGCACGTTGGCAGCGCGCCCTGCCGTTTGAAATGCGAATTCCGCGACACAACCCCAGCCCTGCCCTCGGAGCGTTTGTCACTTAATAGGTGACAAACGTGCGGGGCGGTTTTGCCCAAAAGTGGGCGCGGCGAGGTCGCGGAACCTGCCGGGGAAATAGCGTTGCCGCCTAGCGGGCGGGCGGTTGCCGTGATGCTCCCATGTATCAGGTCACTTTTTCAGCGCAGGCGATGCACGAGCTCAACCGGCTCGACAAGCTGCTGCAGCTCGACCTCGTCGAGCCGATCAGCTCGCTCAAACCGGCCGATCTGGCGCATCCGCGCGAGCCGTTGGGCCGCTTCACACGCGCAGGCAAAGAATTCTACCGGCTGCGCGCGGGGGATTTCCGTTTCTACTTCGATGCGAACGGCGAGAAGCTGCACGTGAACTACATCCTCCACAAAAACTCGCTCGAAGATTTCCTCCTGCGCAACAAGTTGCCCGTCTCCGAACAGCAGCTTGTCGAGCAGGACTCGAAGTTCTGGAAATACCTGGAAAGCCTCGCGAAAAAATGATCCCGCCGCGCCGCGCCCAAAACTCCGATCCGGAAGACCCGTATAACGTAACCAACGCGAGCCGGATCTACTTCCTGCCGAACCTGATGACCGCCGGCAACCTGTGCTGCGGCTTCGTCGCCATCATCTTTTGCATCAAGGCCAACTACGAGATGCGTTATTCCGGGATGCAAGCGGTCTCGGAACTCTCGCCGGTGGCCATCGGCTATTTCAAATGGGCGGTATGGCTCATCCTCGGCTCGGCTGCGTTTGACACGCTCGACGGGCGCCTGGCGCGCATGGGTGGACGCGAGTCTCTCTTCGGTGCGGAGTTCGACTCGTTGGCCGACGTGGTGTCGTTTGGCCTCGTCCCGGCCCTGTTAGTTTTCTTCCTCATCCTCTCGCCGACTCACGGCTACCCGATTTTTCAACAACTCGGCGGTTTCCTGAGCTTTATCTATCTACTCTGCGCCGCGATCCGCCTCGCCCGGTTCAACGTCATCACCAATCCGCTCCTGCGCCGCGACGCCAAGGATTCCAACAAAGACTTCCTCGGCCTGCCCGTCCCCGCCGCCGCCGGCACCGTCGCCTCGCTCGTGCTCGCCCTGCTAAGCCTAGCGGAGAGCGACCGCGACATCCACCGCTGGGCCGTTGCCCTACCGCCATTGCTGGTCCTTATCGCGGTGCTCATGGTCAGCACCGTGCGCTACCCGAGCGGCAAGAAAGTCGATCTCCAGACCAGCACCAAGCTTTCCACCTTCGTCCTCGTGGTCGTGATCGCGGGTGCGCTCTTCCTCTTCAAGGAGTTTGGCCTGCTAGCCTGCACCCTGAGCTACATTTTCTTCGGTCTCATCCGCCACTGGCGCCGCGCCCGCGCGGCGCGCAAAAGCCGCCTGGCCAATTCCGTGTGAGCAACCTGCGCACCGATGCCCAACAACTTTGACCCTGCGAATAACCGCCACCTTGCCGGTCTTCGGTCGAAAGTTTCTCACAACGTTTTTCGGCCGGTTTTTAGAGGAGAAACCGCCGGTTACTACGGTTGTTCGCACCCCATAGTGATACTGATATAATTCCTTATTGAACCTGTATTCTTTTGGCGTTTGTTAGCTTCCTTCCACCCCACGGTCCCGCATCGTCCCACTTTCCATGAAATTCAAAATCAACCGCGACCATTTCGCCAACGGCCTTGCCCAAGTGCTGAACGTCGTCGGGTCCAAAGCCACGATGCCGATCCTGAGCAACGTGCTCATTGAGGCGGAAAAGGATCAAATCTCGCTTTCGACGACTAACCTCGACCTCGGCATTCGGTGCAAAATAAAGGCCGAAGTGAAGGAAACGGGCTCCGTGACCCTCCCGGTCAAACGATTGGCCACAATCGTCCGGGAATTGCCCTCCGTTGACGTGACCTTCGACGGGTCACCCAACCATCAGGTCAAGCTGACCTCCGGCGGCTCGACGTTCAAAATCATGGGCATCGGTCGCGAGGAGTTCCCGCCCCTGCCCGAGTTCGGCGACGAGAAGGCCTACACGCTCGATCAGAGCGAGCTCATCAGCATGCTGCGCAGCGTCTCCTACGCGCAGTCGACCGACGAGACCCGCTACATCCTCAATGGCGTTTATTTCAACTTCCGCGACGAGAAGCTCACGCTGGTCGCCACCGATGGCCGCCGCCTCGCGCTGATCTCCAAGGAGATGGAAGTCCCCGCCGCCAGTGCCGGTGCGATCATTCTCCCCGCCAAGACCGTTTCCGAGCTCAACCGCCTCCTCGACAAGGGCACGAAGGTTAAAATCAACTTCAACGACCGCCGCGCGGCTTTCCAGATTGCCACCGACAAGGACACCAGCGGCCTGATCGACAACGTTTACCTCTATTCGAAGGTCGTTGAGGGTAACTATCCGAATTATCAGCAGGTCGTCCCAAAAGAGACTCACCAGCGCATCAAGCTCGAGCGCGAGCTGCTCCTTCAATGCGTGCACCGCGCCCAGCTTGTGTGCTCGGAGAAGGCCAACTCGGTTAAAATCAAGCTTAGCAGCAACCTCCTCGAGATCTTCGCCGCCAGTTCCGACTTCGGCGAGGCCCACGAGTCGATGGCCATCGGCTACAGCGGCCCCGATCTCCAAGTCGCGTTCAACCCGGCTTTCCTCATGGACCCGCTCAAGGCACTGACCAAAGACGAGGTTTTCTTTGAAGTGAAGGATGAGGTCAGCCCTGGTGTTTTCAAAACGCTCGAGAGCTTCATCTGCGTGATCATGCCGGTTCGCCTGAGCTAAACGGAGGGCCGTGCGCACCGCCGCACGGCCAAGGTTGTCCTCAGTTTTAAGTCTCAGATAAATTTCTTTTCAGCCGCGCCGCTCCCACGGTTCGCCCGCCCGCCCACTCCGCCCGATGGAAATGCAATACATCCTCCTCGCAGCGATTCTCGTTTCACTGCTCTTGGTGCAGATCAACCAACGCTACGCCTCGCCCGTGCTGGCGATTGCCGACCGCTGGTTGCGCTGGCTGGTGTTTGCCTTCGGCGCGGCGGAATTCTGCCGCAACCTTGAGCTGGTAGATCGGCCCTATTGGGTGCTCGCGTCGTCGTTCTTCCTCCTCTGGTTCCTCGGTGAGACGCTCTACAACTGGCTGGCGATCTCCGCGCTGAGCGTGAGCCCATTGCCGCTTTTCCCCCGCTACGCCATCAACTCCTCCGGCGAAGAATGGCCTATGCTGCCCCGCCTTCTGAAAGTTCGCGATTGGCTGCGTGCACAGGGCTTTCGGCAGACGCAGGCACTCAAGGCCGAGGTTGGCGGCGGGCTTTATTTGCGCGTTTCGATTTATCAGGACGCGGCAGCGACGTTGCGCGTGCAGATCACCTTTCTCCCCCAAGGCAACGGCGCCATCGGCCTCTGCTATACGCTCACTTCGCTCACAGCTGACGGCGCCCGCTATGTGACGGACAACCTCATCGTCCCCTTCGCCGGTTTTTATCCTGAGAATTGGTTTGTCGAGCGCCGCCCGTGGAATCGTTCGCTTCCGCGTCTGCTTGCCCGCCACCGAGCGCGTCTCACCACGGCCAAAGTCACGGCCGTTACTTTCCCTAATGAGCCGCTCGCCGATCTCAACGCCTCGCAGGGCGAACTCGACCGGCTCAACACCGAACTCGGTTTCCTGCATCCGCATCCCGAGCGCGAGGATTTCGGCAAGATCACCCACGAGGGCCGTTACCGCGTGTGGAAGGAAATCTGGATGCTCAACTACCTCGGTCGCGCCCAACGCTACGAGTGAGCGGAGCCCGACGGTTCGGCGGTTAGCTTAAGGGGATGCCGTGCAACTCCGTTGCCCCCCACCGCGTCATGGGCTTGATCCCCGACATGCGCGCCACCCGCTCTGTCCTCTCGCTGTGCCTGCTCGCGTTTGCTGCCGCCGCGACATCCCGAGCCCAAACGCCCGCGCCCAAGCCACCCGCCGAGGTCGTGCGCCTGCCGAGCTACTCCGTCAACGAAGCTCTCATCGTGACACCGCCCGAGCCCTGGCGCCACGGCCAGCTCGGCGAATTCGAACTGCTGAGCAACGCCTCCGACGCGGCGACCACGAGCTTCGCGCAAAAACTCTTCCGCTTCCAAGCCGTCTTCCGCGAACTTTTCCCCGCCGCCAAAGCGCAGCCACCCCTGCCCATCACCGTGATTCTCTGCGGCGCCGGCGATAAGTTCGCCACCCTCACGCCGGCCCGCCTGCGCACGAGCGCGTCCACCGGCATCGCCAGCACGATGGCGACCGACGCCGATCAAGCCGTGATCGTCATCGACCTGCAGGCACAGGACCTCGATCTCTCGCAGCCCGGCCAGGTCGGCGCGGTGATTCCCGGCGTCGATACCTCCGCCGATTCGTCCAACATTCCCGGAGGCGCCGACGCCACCGCGACCGGCTCGGGCACCGGCGTGGCGGTGAATCACGAGCGCCTTCTCTATCGCAGCTACATGCTGGCGACCTTCACGCGCCTGAGCCCGCGCCCGCCTGCGTGGTTCGCCGAGGGCATCGCGCAACTCTACAGCCGCCTCGATATCGACACCGACGGCTACCGCTTCGCCAATTTCAACGACATTCTCGGCGGCTTTTTTCAGCAGCGCCAAATCATCCCGCTGCAGCAACTCTTCACCGCTGGTTACGATTCGCAGGAAGCCTTGCAGACGATCAACAGCACGTGGTCCGCACAATCGCTCGCCTTCGTTCATCTCTGTCTCTTCGGCGAAAAAGGCCGCTATCAAAAAGCGCTCTTTGAATTTGTCGCGCGCCTCCAACAAGAGCCGCCGAGCGAAAAAATCTTCCGTGAAATTTTCCACCAGAGCTACGGCAGTATGATGACCAACCTCCGCAGCTACGTGGATGCCGGCCGCTATTCCGGTGCTGAGGCGCAGCCGATTCCCGCGATCATAGTCCCTCTCTTCGCATTGCGCGATGCGACCGATGCCGAGGTTGGCCGCATCAAAGGCGACGCACTCCGTCTCGCTGGTCGCTCCACCGACGCGCATCGCGAACTCACCGCACCGTTACAGCGCAAACATTCCGATGCGCGTCTGTTCGCGGCACTCGGGTTTCTCGCGCGCGACGAAAAAGATTTTCCGGCAGCGCAGAAACATTTTGCCGAAGCGACGGCGGCGAAGGTCGATCTCTCCGGTCCCTACACCTATCTCGCGCAAACCCGCCTCGCCGAACTCACCCCGCCCGGCGCCGCGGCGCTGACCGACGCGCAGGTAGCCGAATTGCTCCGACTGCTCGTGGCTGCACGTGCCCAGCAGCCCCTGCGGCCAGAAATTTATCGCACCATCGCCGAAATCTGGCTGCACAGCGCGACACCGCCCAAGCCCGATTACCTGCTCATTCTCAACGAAGGCGTGCGTAAATTCCCCGGCGACGCCGATCTCGTGGCGAGCGCCGCCCGCGCGAAACTCCGCGCCGGCGTCAATGCCGAGGCTACCTCACTCGCCGCGCTAGGCCTCCGTCTCGCGCATGACGACGCCACACGCGCGCGCTTCCAAAAACTTCAGGCCGAGCTCCCGCGCTGAGGTTTCGTTCCGAGGTGGGCCGTGCGCTCCGCGCGCGGGCAAGGCAGTCTTTGGAGCAGTGCCGAAATAGTCCGTAAGCGACGTCGCCCGGCCG
>JANXLP010000017.1 GCA_025355125.1 Opitutaceae bacterium
ACCCACACCGTCCGCGAATTTATCCAGGAAACCTTCGGCCTGCTAAATCTCGATTGGGAGAAATACGTGAGCTACGACGCCCGCTACGAGCGTCCCGCCGAAGTCGAACTCCTCATCGGCAACCCCGTGAAGGCCAGGAAGCAGCTCGGTTGGCAGCCTACGACGACGTTCAAGGAACTCATGAAGATCATGACGGAGGCCGACCTCGAACTCGCTAAGCGCGAGGCCCAGATCGCGAATCTTGCGAGGCTCTGATCTTATTTTTGATCAGTTGCCTTCGACTTGAGGTGACAGTGTGCCGGCACCGGGTTTCTAGACACGAGATAAAGGTTAATCAGGCGGCGAGAAGGGAGGATGAAGGATGGTCGCGCCGGGATTCAATGGGACTTTTTGTCGACAGTGTTTCGAGGCGCTATTCGCGGTTGTAGGTTTGGACGAAGGCGGCGACAGGCGACGCCAGTTCGGCCGGTTGCGGTATGTGCTGCGGTGGATGATTTGCTCTTTGAGCGTGCCGTTAAAGCCTTCGACGACGCCGTTGGTCTCGGGCTCGCCGACGGAAGCCAAGCGGGGCTTGAAGCCGTGGAAGTGGCTCTGACCTTGAAAGTATTCGGTGAGGTATTGGCTGCCGTGCGCGTAGCGCACGCGCGGCAGGCACTCCCCGTGCGCGGCACGGACGCCGGAGAAGCACGCCGGCAACATGGTGATGTCGCGCGCCTCCTCTTCCCGGGCCAGCCGAGGACCGCTGTCGACGGGCGCGACCGGAGCTGCCCTTGGTAGGCAACTGCCAGTGATAAGTGGTGCCTCAGTTTCGATCTCTGTAGAGTAGGGACTCTGACCCGCGAGCCTCAGCCAAACGCTAATTAACCGACACCGATCACTACCTGCCTCTATTTCCGCCGCATTTTTTTGAGGTCTTTTTGAGGTGTGCTCTCTCGCTCGTGGATTGGTGCCCCCGCGGAGAGTCTAACTCCGCTTTGGTGGATGCCCCCCGTCCTAGCCGATCAATGATGGGGGCGTATGAAGGAGGGGAAGCGGTCTGGAATCTGCGCGGCTCGTCAGGCGCGAGTTTCGCGGAATTTCACCGGGCGGCGGTCAGTAGAAAATCGCGCGGTCCAGGCTGCGGTATTGGATCGCTTCGAGCAGGTGGGGGGCCTCGATGCGTTCGGCGTGGGCGAGGTCGGCGATGGTGCGGGCGACTTTGAGGATGCGGTCGTAGGCGCGGGCGGAGAGCGAGAGTTGTTCCATGGCCTGCTGGAGGAGGTCGCCGAGGGTGGTGTCGATCCCGCAGTATTTGCGGATCTGCGCGTGGCTCATGCGGGCGTTGGTCGTAGTCTTCGAACCGGCGAAGCGCGTGTGCTGGACGGTGCGGGCGGCTTGCACGCGGTCGCGGATGACGGCGGAGGACTCCCCGGGTTTTTCCGAGCGGAGTTCACTGATGCCGAGCGCGGGCGCCTCGATGTGGAGATCGATGCGGTCGAGCAGGGGGCCGCTGATCCGGGCGCGGTAACGCTGAACCTGCGATGGCGTGCAGCGGCACTCATGTTTAGGATCGCCCAAATATCCACAGGGGCACGGGTTCATCGCCGCGATGAGCATGAACGCGCAGGGGAGGGTGACTTTGCCGGCGCTGCGGGAGATGGTGACGGCGCAGTCTTCGAGGGGCTGGCGCAAGACCTCGAGGGCGGAGCGTTTGAACTCGGGGAGTTCGTCGAGGAAGAGCACGCCGTGATGCGCGAGGGAAATTTCGCCGGGGCCGGGGATCGTGCCGCCGCCGAGCAGGGCGATGTCGGACACAGTATGATGCGGCGAACGAAACGGACGCGTGCCCCACGTGGTCTCGCCGGAAATGGTGCGGCCGGCGGCGGAATGGATGCTGAGAATCTCCAAATGCTCATCGAGAGTGGGCGGCGGCATGATCGTCGGGAGACGTTTCGCGACCATGGATTTGCCAGCGCCGGGCGGACCGATGATCAGTAAATTATGACTGCCACTGACGGCGACCTCGACGGCGCGGCGGAGTGCGTGCTGGCCTTTGATCTCGGAGAAATCGCCAAAAGATTCGGCGGCGGCGGCGTGGCTCGGGCGGGAGCGCGCGAGGATGGGGTCAAGAGGGACGAGCGGTTTTTCGCCGCTGAGAAAACGAAAGGCCTGATCGAGCGAGGTGATGCGGTAAACGGCGACGCCCTCGACGAGCGCGGCTTCTTCGGCGGAGATCGCGGGGAGGAGGACGCCGCGTTTGCCGAGGGTGCGCGCGAGGCGAGCCATCGCGAGGGCGCCGCGCACGGGGCGCGTGGCGCCGGAGAGGCTGAGTTCGCCGGCGATGAGGAAATCGTCGAGCTGCGGGGCGATGAGTTGCTTGGTCGCGACGAGGATACCGAGCGCGATAGGCAGATCGTAAATCGGGCCTTCCTTCCGGAGATGGCCGGGCGCGAGATTGATGGTCGTGCGCGTGCGGGGCGGGCGAAAGCCGCTGTTGCCGAGGGCGGAAAAAACGCGGTCTTCGGATTCTTTGACGGCGGCGTCGGGGAGCCCGACCAAATAAATCCGAGGTTCGCCGACCTCGCCGGCGTTGACCTCCACGTGGACGGGTTCGGCGTCAATGCCTTGCAATGCGGCGGAGGCAATCGTGGCGAGCATAAGGTGGTTGCTGGGCCGCGAAACGAAAACGCTAAGCCAGCGTAGAGGCACTGAGCCGTAGCTTGACAGCGGCGATGTTGCGTTCGGCGGCGGCGATGTAGGCGTTGTTGCCGGTGGGATAGGGCGACGCAAGAAAACGATACACGCCGCGGAAATCTCCATCGAGGCGCGGGCGCACAAAGCGTTCCCAAAACAGGGGCGTCTGCTCGGCAAGATGGCGGGCTGATTTGAACACGCGGTCGGTCAACGGCAGATTCACGTAGGCGTCGGACTCGGCGAATTCGTCGAACAGCAGTTCGAGTTTGTCGGAGTAGTTGGGCGCAGCGAGCTGGCCGAGATAGTCGGCGGTGGCGAGCGCACAGCCGAGCACGCGGTCAACAGGATCGCGGAAATGGAGACGGCCGATTTCACTGCTCGGGCCGGTGCAATTGATGGCGCCGATCACCGACTCGATTTCCGCGGGAGTCGCGCCGAGCTGCGGCAGGTAGGAGGCGGCGAACGCGCAGCTGCGGAGCACGTGACAAAAGGTGTATTTTGCGCCCGTGCCGATGGTGTCGCTGCGCAATTTGAGGTAGCCGGTGTCGTGGAGAAGAACCGCGACGACGGTGAGTTCGAACTGACGGGCGTTGGCGCGCGGCTCGACGGCGGCGTGGTGGCGGCCGGCGAGCAATTCGACGAGGCACACGGTGGCTTGTAACGTGTGTTCGAGGTCGTGGTAGCGCAGGTCAATCGGGGCGTAGGCCGGGTGACGGCCGGTAAAGAAAATTTCGGTGTCCTCGAAGACGCGACTGATCCATGCGCGGGATGCACCGGGAAAGAGTTCACTGTAAATACGGCGCACAAATCCCGCGACAGCCGCCGGGTTTTTGGTATCTACGATGAAAGGCATGGACGAAGGTAAAATTCACATTGCTTCGACCAGCCATCGGCGAAGATTTGTTCGGATGATTAGGTTTTTGCATAAATTGTGCGCAAGCCCAAAGCGGGCGAAATTGCTTCCTCGCGAATGATCTTGGGGCTTACGGGAGGGATCGGTTGCGGGAAATCGACGGCGGCGCAGGCATGTGTGGCCCGCGGGTTTCGCCTGGTCGATTCCGATGCGCTGATCCGGGAGCAAGTCCTGACGTCGCCGACGATCATCGCGGCGGTGTCGGCACGGTATGGCCAAGGCGTGCTGAATGCGGTTGGCGGCATTGATCGCGCGCGGTTGGCGACGAAGGTATTCGCGGACGATGGGGAACGCAGGTGGCTGGAAGGGCTCACGCATCCGGTGCTGTTCGCGATCTGGCGGAGCATGCTCGCGACGGCGCCGACGGCCCGCTGGGTGTTTGAGGTGCCGCTGCTGTTTGAGCATGGATTGGAAAATTGGTTTGATTTCACGGTATGCGTGGCCTGTTCTCCGGAACAGCAACTCGTCCGGTTGGAGCAACGCGGCCTCTCGCGCGAACTCGCCGGACAACGTATCTCCAAGCAATTGCCGCTCGCGCGAAAAATCGAACTCGCCGACATGGTCCTGTGGAACGACGGCTCCGCCGCATTTCTCCAAGCCCAAGTCGATACCCTCGTCGCTTCGCTGCCCGGCCGCTGCTAACGCAAACCTTCCCGGTGCTGCGCGATGCGCTCCACCCGCTACTTTAACCCTTCCTCATGGCCCTCCCTCCCAAGACCGACGACGATTCTACGTCCTCCGCCAACGCCGCAGCTTCTGCGCCCAAGAAAACGAAACGCGCCGCCGCAGCTCCGCGCGCGCGCAAGCCCAAAGCAAAAACGAAGGCCAGCGCCAGCGCTGGCGACGGCGAACTCTCTTTTGAACAAAGCGCCCCCGCGCCTCACGAGACCGCGCCCGAGCGCCCGGCTCCGGCGGTGTTTGTGCCGACTCCGACGGTAAGCTCACCCGCGCCCCAGCCCGTGTCCGACTCCACGCCGTCGAGCCAGCCCATGTCATTTTCGCCGGACGATGCGCCGTCTTCCGACCAAGGTGGGAATGCCTCCAGCCCCGATCAGGGGCAGGGGGATTCGGGTTCATCTCATGATCAACAGCAGCCCGGTCAGCAGGGTGGTTGGCAGGGCGGCAACTCCGGCGGCGGCCAAGGTGCCCACGCCGGTCAGCAGGGCGGGCCCCAAGGTTCGCACGGTGGCCAACAGGGCGGCGGGCGCGGCGAGTGGCAGAGCCGCGATGCTTGGAAACGTAACAAGCGCAAGCGCGGTCGCAATGGCGGCGCCCCGTGGCAGCCCAATAGTCCGGGCGGCAGCGGCGGCGGTGGAAATGGCGGTGGTGGTGGTGGCGGCGGTAACGCCCCGTTTTACCCGCCACAACCGCCGCCTCCGAGCGCGGCGCAGGTCTTCGGCGATCTGCCCAACCCGGCCCGTTTCACGAACTTGGCGGCACTTGATGCGCTCGCGTCCGAAATTTCCTCCGGTGGTGGTGAGCCGCTGGTGCTCGACGATCTCTATACGCTGACGCTCGCGGAACTGACGGCCTTTGCCCGTCGCGAGGGCGTTATGTTTGAGGGCGCGCCCAACCGCCGCGTCTTGCAGTCAAAAATCTTCGAAGCCGCCGCGGCCGCCAAATGCCCGATCATTGATCGCGGCTACATCGACGTCACGGATCGCGGCGCGTTCATCGTGCACCAGCAGGGCAACTACCGGCTCTATCCTGACGACGCCTATCTGCCCGAGAGCCTCGTCAACTGCTACGGCCTCAAGCGCGGCCATCAGGTCGAGGTGCTCGTGCAAGCGCCTCAGCCGGGTGATCGTTGCCCCGCGGTGGTGCGGGTCGAAAAAGTCATGGGTCTCGCGCCCGATGACATCGCCAACGTCACGCCCTTCGAAGAGCTCACGCCCTACTATCCGCTCAAGCGCATCCTGCTCGAATCCGAGGAAGTCGCCAAAGACGTTTCGATGCGCGCGGTGGATATTCTTACGCCGATTGGTTTCGGCCAGCGCGGTCTGATCGTCGCGCCGCCGCGCACGGGTAAAACCGTGTTGATGCAAAACATCGCGAACTCGATCTCGGCGAATAGTCCCGAGGTGAAACTTATCCTCCTGCTGATCGACGAGCGCCCCGAAGAGGTCACGGATTTCAAGCGTCACACGAAGGGCGAAGTCGTTTCGTCCACGTTCGACGAGACGCCGGAGAGCCACGTCCACTGCGCCGAGATGGTGGGCGAAAAAGCCCGCCGCCTCGTGGAGCAGGGCCAGCATGTCGTCATCCTCCTCGACTCGATCACCCGTCTCGCTCGCGCCTACAACGCGCTCACGGG
>JANXLP010000107.1 GCA_025355125.1 Opitutaceae bacterium
CACCGCCACATCCAGCCCGCCGAGGATCACCGCCGTCTGCATCCCCGACTTCACGAGTGGTCCGGGCCCGTCGCCCGCCAACAACGCAAACCCATGCGCGACCTTCGCCACCAGCACCGCCGCCCACAGCGCGATCCGCCAGCGCAGCCGCAAAAAATCTTTCCGCACGATATGCAATACGAGGTTCATGTGTTTTAAAAAAAATAGGGCGGATTATCTCTAATCCGCCGGGTTCTAAAATTTCCGCCGCGAGCCGTTCATTTTCTTTTCGTCTCAGAATTTCTCCGGCGCCGCCACCGCGCCCGGCACGATCCGCAGCACCGCCCCGTCGGCCCACCCCGCCGGCAACTGCGCCGTCGCCGGGTCCAGTTCCAGCCGCCGCACGCTCGTGAGCATCGACGCCAGCCCCATCGCCCCCAACTCCGTTTCACGCAGCCGTTGCTCCAGCCCCAGCCGCCGGTTGGTGAGGATAAATTTCCTCACCCCGGCCGACGCACTCTCCCCGGCGTCACGCACGTTCAGCTTCCCATCAAATTTTTCCCAGCGATCGCTCGCCTCCACCGTCACCGCCCACACCACCCCGAAATCCGCCTCCTGCAACGCCACGACGCGCACGCCATCCGTCGCCGCCCCCACCCGCAGCGAAACCTCACGCGCACGGATCACCGGAGCCTTTTCTTCCGTCCGTAAAAAATCCCCCGCTCCCGCCACGCGGACCACCACCACCGCCGCCAATCCCACCCCAATCAGCGCCCAACTGCGCCCGCGCCGTCGCGTCCAAAATTGCTGCGCCAACACCGCGCCCGCCGCCACCGGCAGCAACCCGAGAATCACCGCCTTGCCCGACAGGGTCTCACTCACCGCGATTTCCAGCAACTGGAACCCCGGCTTGCTCGCCCCCACCGCAAACGCCACCGCCACGCCCACCGTGGTGAGGATAAATTTCCCCAAATCATTCACGAGCGAGGCGCACCCCATCGCCAGCACCGTCACCGCGAGTTGCCACCCCGCAAACTCCCCCGCCGCCCGCGCGCACTCGCCCGCCGAAAACCCAAACGCCGCCCACACCGGCACCAGCGCCACCGCCGGCGCGATCACCAACAACAACACCGCCGCGAGCACCTTCGCCGTGAGCAACCGCGCCCCCGAGATCGGTCGCGTCAGCCATTGCGCCGTCGTGCCGACCAGTCCGTCCTCCAAAACCAGATACGCCGCCAGCAACGCGCCCGACACCAGCTCCATCCCGACCGCGACCTGTGCCAGCGCCCCGATCCCGGTCGCCCACCTGGAAAAATCCCCCGCCTGCGCCACCACCTCCGGCAGCCGCCGGCTCGCGAACCATACCGCCGCGACCACCGTGAAAACCACCCACGCCGCCACCGGCAGCGCCATGCGCCGCAGATCCTTCTTCACTAGGTGCCAGGTGAGTTTCACGCCGCCGCTCCTTCCTCACCGACCCCGCTTCCACCCCGCCCCGACCGCGTCATCGCGATGAAAATTTCCCGCAGCGACATCGCCGCCACGCCCACGCTCGCGCCGGGAAATTTCTCCCGCCACGCCGCCGCCGTCGCCTCACCCGCGTAATCCGTCGCGATGAACCGCGTGAGCGCCCCCGCCCGCTCCCAACCCATCATCCCCGCCGCTGCCCTCGCGCCCTCCGGCGCACCCGTCACCTCCACGCGACGGAACCGCGCCTGCAAACCCTCCGTCGTCTCGTCGAGCTGTTTGCGCCCCGCGTCCAACAACACCACGCGATCACACAGCCGCTCGACCTCCTCGATGTCGTGCGACGAAACCAACACCGTCCACTCGCCCGCCGCCGAGACCTCCAGCACTCCGCGGATAAACTCGTCGCGCACCACCGGATCGAGCCCGCTGAACGGCTCGTCCAGCACGAGCAACTTCGGCCGGTAGGCGAGCGCCGATAGCAGCGCCGCCTTCATCAGCATCCCGCGCGAAAGCTCGCCGAGCTTCCGGTCGCCCGGCAGTGCAAACTGCGCCGCCAGCTCGCGCTCGAGCGTCGTATCCCACGTCGGATAAAACGGCCGGCAATAGTCGAGAAACTGCCGCACCGTCATCCACGACGGGAGCTCCTGGTTTTCGGAAACATAGCCGATCTGCGCTTTCTCCCGTTCGCCCAGCTTCCGCGAATCCACCCCCAGCACGCGCGCCGTGCCCGCCGTCGGCTGGAGCAGGTTCATCAGCAGCTTGATCGTCGTGCTCTTCCCCGCGCCATTGGACCCGAGCAGCGCGCACACACTCCCCTGCGGCACCGCCAGATCGAGCCCGTGCACCGCCTCATGCCGTCCAAACCGCCGCGTCAAATTCTGCGTTTCGATGATGTTCATGGTAAAAAGATCTCCCCGCCGACCATCGGCAGTTTGTAACCTATTAGGTTACAAGTTACCCGCGCCGCCCGCTTCCCCGCAGCCAGCATCCGAGTCCACCCCCGCGATTCGCGGCTCCGCTTTATTCCTGGATTCGTGGTTTCCGAATTCATCGCGCCGTTCATTTCCCGCCCAGCTTTTTCCAATGCGTCGCGAGCCCGCGCTCCACTTCCTCGAGCGTGAGTCCCAGCTTCTTCGCCTCGACCACCACGCGCTCCAGTTCCGCGCCGAGCAACTCCGCGCGCTCCGCGCGTCCGCCCAGCGCCCGCTCCGCGACCACGCTGCCCACCGCCGGCGTCGTCACCAGCACACCCTCCGCCACCAGCGCCGCCACCACCTTGTGCGCCGTGTTCGGATTCACCTTCAGCTCCTGGCTGAGCACCCGCACCGAGGGAAACCGATCGCCCGGCCGCAGCTGCCCGTTCACGACCGCCTTCTTCACCGCGAATAAAATCTGCTCCGCCACCGGCAGCCCGGTCTTTAGTTCGATGGAAAAAGGAAGCACACTGTTCTACTCGCACTAATACAGATAGGACGGCAAGCAGATTTTAATTTTCCGCATTCCTTTCTTTTTTCCGTGGATTCCGTGTGTGCCGTGGGCCTCTCCGTTTCGGCGCTCCGTCTTTCGTGTATTTCGTGTGTTTCGTGGTCACCTCTCCCCCTGCCTCCTCCGAAATTCTTCCGTGTATTCCGTGTGTTCCGTGGGCCCCCTCCGCCATTCGCGTTCATCCGAGTAATTCGCGGGCGACTTCCCCCTACCGCCCGCTTCCGCACCTATGCGTATTCCGGCATTTCCCCATCCGCGCCAAAGTCCCCGCGCCTCCTCCGCACTCACCATGAATACCCGCCCAACGCCCCTCGCCGCTCGCATCCGTCGGCCGCTCCTCGCCGGGCTCATCGCCCTTGGCTCGGCCCTCATCACCCCCGCTATCCACGCCCAGACCCAGTTCGCCGGCACCTACACGGGCACGATCAACAAAAGGATTACCCCAGCCTCCGGTGCTCCCACCGAGAGCATTCTCAACGATTACAGCGCCGTCGTCTCCGCCACCGGCGCGGTCTCGATCAACGGCGGCAACCCCCTCGGCACCGTCAGCGCCGCCGGCACCGTCACCCTCACCGGCGGCCCCGCCTTCGACAATCTCGCCATCACCACCGCCACCATCGCCCCCGGCAACTTCACCGGCTACCGCAACAAGGTCGGCTCCACCTTCGAGTTCTCCGTCACCGGCAACGCCCACTCCGCCGGCGTCGTCCTCGTCGAGGTCTATGATCTCGGCAATGTCTCGGGCGGCTCGAAGCTCACCAACGTCTCCATCCTCAGCCGGGCCGGCACCGGCAGCTCCACCCCCATCCTCCGCGGCACCGGCCAGCGCACCCTGCTCGTCCGCGGCGTCGGCCCCACGCTCGCCGCCGCGCCCTTCAACATCGGCGGCACCCTCGCCGATCCCAAGCTCACCATCGTCGATGGCAACCAGCGCGAAGTCGTCTCCAACCTCGACTGCGGCCAGGCCGACTACCTCAGCGAACTCGTCCTCGCGACGAACTTCGTCGGCGCCTGCTCCCTCCAGGATTAAAGCAAGGACGCCGCCACGCTCACGCTCGTCGATCCCGGCAGCTACACCATCCCCCTCGTCGGCCACGACAACCGCACCGGCATCGTCGAAGTTTACGAAGCCCCGTAAAGAGTAGGGCGCGGTCTCCGACCCGCCCTTCGAGTCCAGCCCCGTCACAAATATATCCCCTCCGCCAAGAGGGGTGCCGCGCGACGAACCGACCCCGGCGTCGGAACTTCGGCCAAACCGCCTGACCCACACCGGTCATCAAGGACCGGCTTGGGATCACCGGCAACCCTCTGGCAAGGCACGCCCTCGTCGCCTTACCCGAAGCTCGTGCCATCGTGGAAGCGCCGGTCGTGTTGGCGCGGCCCAACGAGGAAGCCCGACGCCCGCTCTCCTCGGCCACCCCACGCTTTCTCGTTGTTCCTGTGCCCTGCCGGCATCGCCTAAACCCAAAACCGCCTCCCCGTATTCTTTTCGTGTAGTTTGTGTATTTCGTGGTGACCTCATTTTCTTCGACCACGATCTCTACTCCTCCACGTGCCCACGCTTCCGCAGCTTCTTAAATCCACCTTCGGCTACTCCACGTTCCGCCCGCTCCAGCGTGAAATCATCGAGGCGAATCTCGTCGGCGAAGACGTGTTCGCCCTCCTGCCCACCGGCGGCGGAAAATCCCTCTGCTTCCAACTCCCCGCCCTCGCCCGCGACGGCCTTACCGTCGTCGTCTCGCCGCTCATCGCTTTGATGAAGGACCAGGTGGACGCCCTCCAGGCCAGCGGCGTCGCCGCCACCTTTCTCAATTCCACCCTCGGCGCCGATGAAGCCCGCGCCCGCCTTCGCGGACTCCACCGCGGCGAATACAAACTCCTCTACGTCGCCCCCGAGCGCCTCATGCTCGAAGGCTGGGTTGAAAATCTAAAAACGTGGAACGTCACCGCCATCGCCATCGACGAGGCCCACTGCGTCTCCGAATGGGGCCACGACTTCCGCCCCGAATACCGCCAGCTCGCCAAGCTCCGCACCACGCTCCCCGACGTCCCCATGATGGCGCTCACCGCCACCGCCACCGGCCGCGTGCGCGAGGACATCATCGCCCACCTGAAACTTCGCGATCCGCAGACTTTCGTCGCCAGCTTCAACCGGCCCAATCTCACCTACCGCGTCGTTCCCAAAGACGAACCTTCCAAGCAGATCATCGACTTCGTCCGTAAGCGCGAACACGAGAGCGGCATCATCTACTGCGCCAGCCGCGCCACCGCCGAACGCGTCGCCGAAAGCCTCGCCGGCCGCGGCTTCCTCGCCCGCGCCTATCACGCCGGCCTCCCCGCCGACGAGCGCGCCCGCAATCAGGAACTGTTTCTCCGCGACGACACCCGCATCATGTGCGCGACCATCGCCTTCGGCATGGGCATCAACAAACCCAACGTCCGCTACGTCATCCACCACGACCTTCCGAAAAACATCGAGGGCTACTACCAGGAAACCGGCCGCGCCGGACGCGACGGTCTCCCCGGCGATTGCCTTCTCCTCTTCAGCGCCGGCGACATCGCGAAACAAACCCACTTCCTCGACGAGATCACCAACGAGCAAGAGCGCTCCATCGCCCGCGCCCAACTCCGTCAAATCGTCCACTACGCCGAAAGCCCCGGCTGCCGCCGCGCCGAGTTGCTCCAGTATTTTGGCGAAACCTTTCCCCTCGATAACTGCGGCGCCTGTGACAACTGCTCCGAGCCCCGCGAGAGTTTCGACGGCACCATCGTCGCGCAAAAATTCCTCTCCTGCGTTTACCGCATCCAGCAAGCCAGCCGCTTCGGCACCGGCATGAACCACGTCATCGAAGTCCTCACCGGCGCGAAGACCGAAAAGATCACGCGCTGGGGCCACGACCGGCTCACCACCTACGGCATCGGCAACGAACTCTCCCGCTCACAATGGGGCGCCATCGGCCGCGAGCTCATGCGCCTCGGCTACGTCGGCCTCAGCACCGGCGAATACGCCACCATCGAGCTCACCGAATCCGGCATGGCGGTCCTGAAGGCCCGCACGCCCATCACGCTCACCAAGCCCATCGACACGCCCAAATCCCGCCGTGTCACCACGCGCCGCGAAGGCGACATCGCCTGCGACGAAATTCTTTTCGAGCGCCTGCGAACGCTCCGCAAGAAACTCGCCGACGAAAGAAAAGTCCCCGCCTACATCGTTTTTGGCGACAACACCCTCCGCGCCCTCGCCCGCGCCTACCCTGAAACCCTAGACGCCCTCGAAGGCATCCCCGGCATCGGCGAAAAGAAGCGCGAAGAATTCGGCGAGATCTTCACGACCGCCATCGCCGACTACCTCCGCACCAACTCCCGCCAGAGCTTCGACTGATACCAATGGCCCGATGCTTTTACGTGTAGGGCCGGACCTTGGTCCGCGCCGCGCTTGCTGGCCCACGACGTAGGCACCGACCAAGGCCGAACCCTACAAAGATGCAAAAGGATCGGGTGATCGGCATGAGGTGGGCCGGGTTCCGAGGTGGGCCGTGCGCTCCGCCGCGCGGCCACTGCAGCCTCTCGACCCCATCCGCAGCCCCCCCCGCCTCCCGAAGTAGCACCGGCTTCCAGCCGGCTTTCTATTTTACTTTCCCGCCGGCGCGACCGGCGCCACCGCCCGCGCCGCCGCTTCCTGCCGTTTCACCAACTGCGTGCGCAGATAGGTATCCGGCACCGCATTCTTCCAAGCCGTCACCCAGATCGCGCTCAACATCTCTCCGCCCGCGAGCAGGCGCCCGCTCACAAATTCGCGTCCCTCTGCCGTCGGCGCGGCGCCGTTCTCGATCCGAAATTTCCCGGCCTTGTCCATCGCGTAGAGCGGCTCGACCAGTTTCTGCGACGCGATCAGGTAGTCCATCACCGCCACGAACAGCGGCTCACGGCCGTCCGTCCGCGACGTGAGCGCGATGGGCTGCGCCGTCGTCGCCTTGGGCGCCAACTCCGCCAGCGTGACGCCCGCCTTTCCGATAAATCCGCCGTCAATCCAACTATGGATGCCCGAGGCCGTCGTGTAGCCATTGGGATTTTCTCCAACCCAGCCGTTGTGATGGATCGTGGTGTGCAGCGGCTGCGCGCAGTCGCCGACGTAGTGCCCCATCACGCCCATCACATAGACGATGTTGGCCTTCGCATTGGCGATTTCCTCGGGCGTGCCGAGTTCCTCAAAAACCTTCAGGTAACCAAAACCCGAGCGCAGTCGCGCGAACTGCTCCGCGATCGCCCAAGGCGCGAAGCCGGGCCACTCGGCCGTGTGATCTGAATTCTTCGCCGGATCGATGGCCTTAAAATTCTCCGGATGTGCCGCGCGCCCGGCGGCGAATTGCACCACGAAATCAAAGCGGAACGACGGGATTTTATCCAACGCGATCCCCGCCGCCGGGATCTGTTCGATGTCGCAGAAATGATCCGTCCAACTTCCGCCCGACTGCTTCATGATCAGATCCGGCGTGTTCCGCCAGCGGTCCGGCTCGCCGGATAAAAACGCCACGCGCTCGGCGTTCGCCGCCTCCCGCACAAACGCCGGAAAATTTTGCGGCAGCGCGCTGAGCGCGATCTGGTTGACCATGCGGTGCCCGGAGTAATCCCAGGCGTGGAGCGAAGTCCCGGCGGCGAACAGTCCGAGAGCGGCGGTAAACAGCGTGCGGTGTTTCATATAAAGTGAATGCGGAGCAGGACGAACTAACGCCCCTTCGGTTTCGCGCCAGCCTGCAGACTCTCCAACTGGGTCGCATACGCCGTCAGCCCGTTGGCGATGGCCTCCGCGAGCTGCTGCCGGTAGGTCGCCGTCGCGATGCGGCGCGCCTCGGCGGTGTTCGATAAAAATCCACCCTCGATCAGCACCGCCGGACACGATACGAGCCTCAGCACGGCGAGCCGGTCATGCTTAAAACCGCGGTCATCAAGCTTCAGTTCCAGCAGCAGGCGGCGCTGAATCGTGAAGGCGAGCAGGCTGTTCCACACGTCGTTAACGTTGCCCGGATTCAAGATCTCGTCATCGAGCCGCCGAAGCGCGCGCGTCACTGGCGGCTGGTGCTGCGGCGTGAAACGATAGACCTCCAGTCCGCTCACCTTTTCCACCTGATCCGCGACGGCATTGAAGTGGATGCTCACAAAAACATCGGCATTCACATCATCGGCGATGTCCGCGCGGCGCTGCAAATCCTCCTGCTTGCCGCGCTTGAGCTGGCGGTCGTCGTTGCGCGTGAGCACCACTTTCCAGCCGCGCGCCTCGAGGATTTTTTTGAGCCGCAGCGAGGTATCGAGCGTGTAGGTCTTCTCGAAAAAATTAAACCGGGTGTTGACCATGCCTTTGTCCGGCCCGCCGTGCCCGGGATCGATCACGATCGTTTTTGGACGCGGCTTGGTGCGCCCGATGAGCTCCGGCCGCACGAGCGGCAGCAGGCAGCGCTCAAGATCGATCTTAGTGATAAACAAATCGCCGCCCCGCGAGACCAGCGCCTGTCCCAAAAAAATCCGCTGCCCGTCGAGCTCCACTTCGATCCGGTCGGAGGCGACTTCCAGCCGGGTGTCTTTGTCCGTCAGCACCGCTTCACGACCCGACACCTTCCACGCGATTTTCAGGCCCAGTCGTTTCGCCGCCACCGTGATATCGACCCATTCCGGATTGGGAAACCGCAGCACGGGAGCCGGCGGAGTTTTTTTCGCAGCTGCCGGTGCCGGCGAGGGTGCCGCCTTGGCCGGGGCCGACGCCGCCGGACTGGCCGTTGAGCCCGGGCGCGTGGGCGCTGCGCGCTCCGCGTCACCCTCGGCGCGCGCGCCCACCAGACTGACCATCAGTAAACACCCGAGCGCGATCCGCCGGACCGGCCGGGAATTCATGGCAGGCCCGCTTAGGCGCCGGCCGCTGGTTTGCCTGCGGCGGGCTCGTCATGATCGTCGTCGTCATCGCCCGAAAGATCCGGACCGTCATCGACTGCGGGCGAGTTCTCCAACGGATGGAACTTCGGCTTGCGCTTGTTCGGCGCGAGCGGGGTGAGCATCACGTGAATGTTACGGCCGATGAGCTTCGGCGGAGCATCGGGATGGCCCATGCCCACGAGTTCGCTGACGCCGCGCGTCATCACGGCGAAACCGATCTCGGTGTGCGCCATCTCGCGACCGCGAAACTTCAGGCGCAGCTTCACCTTGTTGCCGTGCCCGAGAAATTCTTCCGCGTGGCGGATCTTCGTGAAGAAGTCCCCGTCGGCGATACGCGCGCTGAACTCGATCTCCTTGATCTTGCTCGCGGTGGATTTCACGTGGGAAGTTTTCTTCTGCTCCTCGTAAACGTATTTGCCGAAATCCATGATGCGGCACACCGGCGGCGTGGCGTTGGGGGCGACTTCGACGAGGTCGAGGCCCACTTCGAGCGCGAGCGCGATGGCCTTCTGGGTCTCGAGGATGCCGAGCTGCTTACCCTCGGGCGAGATGCAGCGCACGGAGGGGACTTTGATACGATGATTGCGGCGAATGGCCGCGAAAGGGTCGACATTGCGACGCTGATAAGAACCGGAGCGATTGCCGCCACCACCGGCGGAAGGGAACGAAGTAGCCATCAATAAGGTTTGGTCAGTAGAGAGAGTTCACCCCTTGTGTCGCCGCTCAGCCCTGCCGGGGCAACACCAATTTGGCGGGCCAAAACGCCGGGGCTCATACGCTAAAGCTTTCGCCGCACGAGCAACTCGCCTTGGCATTGGGGTTGGAAAATTTGAAGCCGCCCGCGACCATCGCACTGGAATAGTCGAGATGGGTGCCCTTAAGGTAGAGCGCCGTCTTCGGATCGACCACCACCTGCGTATCGGCCGTGCGCACCAAAATGTCGCCGCGCTTCGGCGTCGGCACGAATTTCATTTTGTAACTCAGCCCGTTGCAGCCGCCGCCCGTGATGGCGATCCGCAGGAATGCCCCCTGCGCCTCACGCGCGATCAACGTCGCGACCTTGCCGCCCGCCGATAACGTGAGCTTCACCAGATTCTCGTTACCCTCGCGCACGCCTTCGGGCAGAGCGGCGGGTGCGGAAATTTCGGGGGCTACGGAAGACATGCGACCCCAACTATTGCGCCCCGCGCGCGTTTATCAAGCGCCGCGCCACGATCACCGCATTCGTGAAGCTCGTCGCGCTCGCCACGCCCTTGCCCGCGATCCCAAACGCCGTCCCGTGATCCGGACTCGTCCGCACCTGCGGCAACCCGAGCGTCACGTTCACGGCCTCGTCGAAATCGATCACCTTCAGCGGCGCGAGCCCCTGGTCGTGATAAAGCGCCACCACCACGTCGAACTCCCCGCGCAGCGCCCGCGCGAACAACGTGTCGCCCGGCTGGCAAAGCGACAGCCCCGGAAACTCCGCGCGCATTTTTTCCAGCTCCGGATTGAGAAAATCCCGCTCCTCCTCGCCCAACAGCCCGCCCTCGCCCGCGTGCGGATTCAGCCCACACACCCCGATCCGAGGCGCGACCATCCCCTCCGCCCGCGCCAAAACATCCGCCGCCGCCACCGTGCGGCGCAACAACTGCGGCCCGAGCAACTGCGGCACCTCACAGAGCGGCACATGCCACGTCGCGAGCACGACACGGAGCCTACCGCCGCAGAACGCCATCACCGGTTCGCCGCCCCACTGCGCCGCAAAAAACTCCGTCTGTCCCGGCCACGTGTAGCCCACCCGCGCCAGCCACTCCTTGCTCACCGGCCCGGTCACGACGCCGCAAAATTCACCCGCCGCACAGCCCTGCGCCGCCCGCTGCATCGCCGCCCACGCCACTAACGCGCCATCGCCCGACGGCACGCCCGGCGTCGCCGCAAATTCCTCCGGCCCCACCGCGATCTTCGTCGCCGCGGTATCGAGTGTCGCCAACCACGCTGCCGGCCCGATCACGGCCACGCCCGCCGCTTCATCCGCGTGCGCCGTCAGCCACGTCGCGATGATCTCCGGCCCCACGCCCGCCGGATCGCCGCAGGTAAACGCCAGTTTCACCGTCGTCATTCGGCTGCGTCGTCCGTCGCCGCCCGCCGAGCCCGCGCAAAGCTGCGTTTTCCGCCGCT
This sequence comes from Opitutaceae bacterium, assembly GCA_025355125.1. GTDB lineage: Bacteria > Verrucomicrobiota > Verrucomicrobiia > Opitutales > Opitutaceae > Tous-C4FEB. Next base: position 11,020 of record JANXLP010000107.1, read on the forward strand.
GAAAAACTCCAAAAACTTTCGCACCTCCGCGCTCGTGAATTTCCCGCCCGCCACCAGCGCCACCGCGATCTCCCGAATGTTGCCCGGAGTGAAATACAAATCCTGAAACGCCGCCTTGAGCTCGCCGATGGCCGCGCGGCTCACCCCGCGTCGATTCAGCCCGACCACGTTAAACCCGATCACCTC
>JANXLP010000154.1 GCA_025355125.1 Opitutaceae bacterium
CGCAGTCACCGGCGAGTGTCACGTAAAACGTGACACGCGCCGGGGTTCACATCGCACGGAGGTCCGGTGAAACCAGCCGTCGTCCACCCACCGCAGGAATCGCCTTTGTTGCGTCCAACCCTTCGTTTCGGCGCCATCATCCTCGCCGCCGGCGCCTCGACCCGAATGGGCTCGCCGAAACAACTACTCCTCCTCGAAGGCCGCCCCCTCATCGTCCGCGCTGCTGAAGCCGCCCTCGCCGGCGGCGCGTGGCCCGTCGTCGTCGTGCTGGGCGCGCACGCCGAAAAGATCCGCCCCGCCCTCGCCCGCCTGCCCGTGCTCATCGTCGAAAACTCCGCCTGGCCCGAAGGCATGGCCGCTTCGATCCGCACCGGCATCACCACGCTCCGCCAATTTTCCCGCACCCTCGACGCCGCGCTGATCGCCCTCTGCGACCAGCCTGCGTTCTCCGCCGCCGTCATCGCGCAACTCCTCGCCGCCCAGCGCACCACCGGTCGCAGCATCGTCGCCGCCCATTACAACTCCCGCCACGGTGCGCCCGCCCTGCTCCTCAGTGAACATTTCCCCACCCTCGCCGCTCTCACCGGGGAAGCCGGCGCGCGCGATCTCCTCAACGGCGCCCCCGACCGCGTCACTGCCGTGGATCTGCCCGCCCTCGCCCACGACCTCGATACCCCCGCCGACTACGCGGCGCTCAACGCGACTACGTAGGCGCCTGCTCGCAGGCCACGGCTTATACCAACGTCAGTTGAGTTTTTGACTTAAGGTAGCTGCGAGCGCCAGCGAGTGGCGGTTCGCTAGTGTAGTGTCCCGCAATTGAGTCGGCATAAGCGGGGGAAGACTGGCCGAACCTAATTTCCGGTCGGCGTGCCTCGGTCGGTGGCGTTGGAGGAACGGCGTTTGGGCAGAGTGGAGCCCGGCTGAATCTGTTCGAGGCGGTGGCGGGCGCGGGCGATTTTCGCGAGGATGGCCTCGACGCTGGCGGTCCAGACGAAAGGTGCCGGCGCGGCATTCCACGCGGTGAGAAAATCGGCGATGGCGCGTTGCAGATCGGCCACGCTGTGAAAGACGCCGCGCCGCACGGCCTTCTGGCTGAGTTCGGCGAACCACCGCTCGACCAGGTTGAGTCAGCTCGAACTGGTCGGGATAAAGTGGAGCACGAACCGGGGATGTCGTTTGAGCCAGCGCCGGACCCGCTCGTGGCCGTGCGTGCCGTAGTTGTCGAGGATCAGGTGCAGAGCTTTTCCATCGGGAAACTCGGCGTCGAGGCGTTGGAGAAACTTCAAAAACTCCTGATGCCGGTGCCGGGGATAGCATTGGCCGATCACGCGGCCTTCGACCAGTTGCAGGGCGGCAAACAGCGTCGTGGTGCCGTGGCGGTGGTAGTCGTGCGTGTAGGTGCCACAGCGACCGGGCTTGAGCGGCAGGCCGGGCTGCGTGCGATCCAACGCTTGAATCTGACTCTTCTCGTCGACGCACAGCACGATCGCGTTCTGGGGCGGTGTCAGGTAGACGCCGACCACGTCGGTGAGTTTTTCCAAAAACTTCGGATCGCGGGAAAGTTTGAAGCTTTTGGTCAGGTGCGGCTTGAGCCCGTGATCCTGCCAAGCGCGTTGAATCGTGTTTTTGCTGACCCCTTGCGCGCGGGCCAGCGTGCGCGTGCTCCAGTGCGTCGCGCCCGCCGGCTTGGTCTGGAGCGTGGCATCGATCCACTGCCCGACCCGCGCGGCGGCGCAGGGGGGGTTGCGTCCGCGCCCGGCGGCGATCTCCCAGACGCAGCCGATGCCTTGCTCGCGCACCCGCCGGCGCCACAACGCAGCAGTCTCCCGCCGAATCTCCAGCGCGCTCGCCGTCGCCTGGTCTGACTGCCCCTGCGCGGCTGCACGAATTATCCGAGCGCGAAGCACCACCTGCTGCGGCGTCGATCCCGTGCGAATCCATTGCTCTAGGCGGATCATCTCCGCGTCCGACACCCACGGTATTCCGCGGAAGCCCGCTAAAGTGTTTTCGGGCAAGGCCGGCATTATTTAATGGCTAACTGAGCGCTGCCGTGCAGGGTGGACCGTGGCATGTCAGCCCCATCTACCTACCTGAACCTCGCGAGCGTGCAACTGCGCGGCGCGCGAGCC
>JANXLP010000161.1 GCA_025355125.1 Opitutaceae bacterium
TTGGGCAAAGACGGTAGGTTTTTAAGAACGGTCATCGCGATTTCCGGGATGTGTATCACGACGGTATTTTCTACGTGCTTTAACGCTTTTCCCGGAAGCGTGATCCCATACTCGTGCTCAAGCGTGAACGCGATTTGGGCCGCGCAGTTTGCTCCCGCTTTTTGCAGAGCGTCTAGGTATGCCCGTTGTTTTGGTGTGTATTCGTCAGTCATAAAATCGGAGCCCAACCAGAGCGATACAGACAACGAGCGGGCTTTGCTTTTTTTGTTTTCATCGGCCGTCCTCCGCTCGTGTCTGATCGCTGATCGTTGGGCAAAAAAATGATACCGCAGCCCGAAATCCAAAAGAGCTCACGCCATTCTAAAATCACAGGCGATTTTGCCGAAGCTATGATTTTATATTGGTTATCAAAGCACGGCTTCGAATGTGCCATGGTCGATCACACGGGCATTGATGTCATTGCCGCACGTCCAAGCTCAAAAGAAAGACTCGGAATATCGATCAAAAGCAGATCGCGTGTTGCTGGCACGTTCACCTCTGCCGTTAATATAGATATAGACCACTTGGCTAAGTGCCGAGTGGCATGCGAAGCGTTTGGATGCGATCCATATTATGCGATTGTAGTGGATGCCGGCCAAAGAATTGATGCATTTATTGCACCCCAAGAAGCATTTTTAGAGTATGCTCCAGCAAGCATGAGTAAGTGTTCTTGGAAAATGAGTGACGAATGGAAGAGGAAGTATGCATCTGATCCCCGCGTGATGGCTTTTGAGATGGAGTATCGCACCAGTAATTGGTGGAAAAAATGAAACCACAAACCACGGAGCCCAACCAGTCGCTACAGACAACGACCCTCGAACGCCCTTTCACCCTATTTGTAAGCACCCAGTTTCGGGAACCGGAAAAGGGTCAGGCTTTGGGGTTTGGGGTTGACGTAGGGCGACGCGCCGAGCGTTGTCGGCTGCATGGCGCGAAAACTGAGAGTGGAAGCGGAAGGCGGAATCTATCACGTGTTGAACCGGGGCAACTACCGGGCCGACGTCTTCAGCTCGGACGGCACGAAGGCGGCCTTCCTGAAATGCCTGGCTGAGGCGTGCGAAAAGACTGGCTGGCGGGTGCATGCGTGGTGCCTCATGTCGAATCACTACCACTTGGCGATTGAAACGCCGCGAGCTAACCTTGTGGAGGGGATGCAGTGGTTGCAGGGGACGTTTTCGACTCGTTTCAACCGTCTGCGCGGAGAACGGGGCCACCTGTTCCAAGGCCGTTACAAGAGCTTGGTGGTCGATCCCGCCGGGGGCCTGGGACCGCTCTGTCACTACATCCATCTCAATCCGGTCCGGGCGCGCCTGTGCGGGGTCTCGCAGTTGCCCGAATGGCCTTGGACGAGCCTGCGGTGGCTGATGCAGCCCAAACTACGGCCCGCGTGGCATGATCCCTCCGGGGCGCTCGAACACGCGGGCGGGCTCAAGGACAGCCCGGCCGGTCGGCGCAAGTATGGCGAATACCTCGCCTGGCTGAGCGCGAACGAGCCCGCGCAAAAAGAGCAGCGTTTCGCGGAGATGTCCAAAGGCTGGCTGATCGGCACCACCGAGTTCGCCAAGGCGATGGTGAAGGAGCAGCAGGCGCTCGCCGGAGAGGACAAGCCCCTGCCCGGCGACCTGCGGGCCGCGCAGGAAGCCGTTTGGCTGGAGACATTGGCGAAACTACTGAAGAAATTGAAACGGACGCCGGCCGATCTGGCGAACGAGGGCAAGTCGGTCGCATGGAAACTAGCGGTCGCGGCAACGCTCAAATCCAGGACGACGGTGACCAACCGCTGGTTGGGCGTGAACCTGCATTTGGGAAATTTACACGAGGTGAGCCGCAAGGTCGCGGCTTGGTCCCGCGAGCCCGACGCGGCCCTGCTTCGCCGGCTCGCCTCAACCCCAAACCCCAAAGCCTGACTCTTTCTTTCGGCCTAACCCGCCGCTTCGGTCGTTCAGTCTTTCAACCCCACCGCCGCCCGCTCCTGCTTTCAGCGATCGGAGTTCGGTGTTCGAAGTTCAAAATCCCACCCGCCCTGAAGATCTCCTCCGCCTCCCCGCTTCAGCGTTAAACGTTGAGCGTTAAACGTTTCTTTCCTCCCTCTCCGCCCTCGCCTCCGCCCCAAGCTTGCGGAACCCTTTCCCGTCGCCCATTTCAAACGCCACCGCCGCCCTGATGACACCGACACCGCGCCCTTCCTTCACCCGCGCCCGCGCGGTCCTTCTCGCCGCCACGCTCACCGCCCTCGCGCCCCGCGCCACCCGCGCCGAAAACGCCGTCGCCTACAAATACTCCGACTACCGCGAATCCGGCGGCCGCGTCGCCGTCGAGACGCAGACCGCGCTCATCGAGCAGGATATCGGCACCGATTTCCACGCCCGCATCACCGGCACGCTGGACGCCATCAGCGGCGCCACGCCCACCGGCGAGCCCGCGCCCGCCGGCAGCGATCAGGTTCGCCTCACGAAACTCCACGACCGCCGCAAAGCCTGGAGCGCCGATCTCTCCCGCCAGTTCGCCCGCGTGAATCTCTCGCTCGGCTTCGGCAACTCCCGCGAGAGCGACTACGTTTCCAACGGCTGGTCCCTCAACGCCGTCACCGATTTCAACCAGAAGAACACCACGCTCCTCACCGGCGTCGCCGGCACCGACGACGATGTGCAGGTCTTCTTCCAAACCCCCCGCGTGAAGAAACGCTCCAACGACGTTATCGTCGGCGTCACCCAGCTTCTCGACCCGCGCACCTCCGTCACCGTCAACGCCACTTGGGGCCGCACCACCGGCTTCATCAGCGACCCCTACAAGCTCGTGGAGAAAAATATCGAGGTCATCCCCACGATTTTTCTGCGCCAGACCTTTGGCGAAAACCGCCCCGCCGAACGCGACAAATGGATCGGCCTCGCCGCGCTCAACCGCGCCTTCCCCACGCTCCACGGCGCGCTCGACACCAGCTACCGCTACTACCGCGACACCTTCGGCACCGCCGCCCACACCGTCGAGACCGCGTGGTTTCAAAAACTCGGCGAGAAATTCATCCTCCGCCCGGGAATCCGTTTCTACCAACAGGGCGCCGCCGACTTTTATTATTACCGCCTCGACGGCACGCCCATCGTCCCCACGCGCGCCCGCTCCACCACCGGTCCGTTCTACTCGTCCGATTTCCGCCTCTCGTCATTTCGCAGCTACAACACCGGCCTGAAACTTATCTGGAATCCCACCGAGTCCCTCCAGTTCGACGCCGCCCTCGAACGCTACGACATGCGCGGCCGCGACGGCATCACCCCGCAAAGCGCCTACGCCCGCGCCACCATCCTCACCCTCGGTGCGCGCTTCGCGTGGTGAACAAATTCATTGGCCGCAAAGAAGCGCAAAAATGATTTCTCCCTCCGATCCTGCCTCTCCGCGCGCCTATAGGCGCACGGGAGACGCCGCCATCACCTGAGAAATCCTCGCGCCTTTTTGCGGTCAAAAATTCCGTCCACCGCGCTCCGCTCAATCGAAAATCGGCAATCGCCAATCGAAAATTCCCTTGGCCCTCGTCCTCCCCAGTCATCGCGCCCCTCAGCCCGCCGCCCCCGCAGCGGACACGGACATTCCTTTGCGCGTGCTCACCTGGCAGGCCCTCGGCACGCGCTGCCAAGTCCAATACGCCGCCACCGATACGCAGGCCCAAGCCTTCGAAGCCGCCGCTGTCGCTTGGGTCGCCGCCTTCGAGGCGAAGTATTCCCGCTTCCGGCCCGATAGTCTCCTCTCGCAAATCAACGCGGCCGCCGGCCTCGCCCCCGTCGCCATCGACGCCGAGATGGAGCAACTCCTCGCGCTCTGCGACCGCCTCCACTTCATGACACAGGGCGTGCTCGATCCCACCGCGCTCCCGCTGCTCCGCCTCTGGGATTACAAAGCCGCCTCACCCCGCCTGCCCACCGACGCCGAGATTGCCGCCGCCCGCCGCCTCGTCGGTTGGAAAAAAGTTCAGTGCACCCCCGGCCACGTTTTCCTGCCTGAGCCTGGCATGGCCCTCGACTTCGGCGGCTTCGGCAAAGAGTGGGCCGTGGACATTGTCGCCGAGATCGCACGCGACCACGGCATCACCGCCGCCCTCGTCGATTTCGGCCACGACCTCCGCGCCGTCGGCATCCCGCCCGGTCGCCCCGCGTGGCACATCGGCCTCGAAGACCCCGTCACGCCCGGCGCTACCAAAGGCAGCCTCGCCCTCACGCGCGGGCAGGGCGTCGCGTCTTCCGGCGATTACCTCCGCCGCGTCGTCATCAATGGCGTGCGCTACGGCCACATTGTCGATCCCCGCTCCGGTCGCCCCGTCGCCAACGGCTGCCTCCAAGCCACGATCATCGCGCCCACCTGCCTCCAAGCCGGCGTGCTCAGCACCGCCGCCTTCGTCCTCGGCATCACTGCCGGCCTCGAACTCATCCAAGCCCAACCCGGCGCCGAAGGCCAAATCCTCACCGATAAAACCCGCGCCCAAACCCGCGGCTTCTGGAACTACGTCGCCACCTGATAGTGCCTCTGAGTTGCCCTCGAAACACGCGAACCACACGAAAATAGATCTCAAAAAATCAAACACCCCCTTTCTGACCCCGCTTCCAAAACATCCCGCCAGATCGCTTTTGCTCTCTCCGGAATTTCGCGTCTTTCGCGTGTTTCGCGGGCCACTCTAAATCTTCTTTCATCATGCGCCTCCTTCTCGCCCTCTGCGCCCTGGCTCTCGCCACCACCGCCGCCCACGCCCAGCTCAACGTCGGCGACCCCTTCCCGTCGCTCGCCACCGCGCAACTCGTCGGCGGCACCGTCCCCGAAACCTCCGGCAAGGTCCTCGTCGTCGATTTCTGGGCCTCGTGGTGCGCGCCCTGCAAAGCCTCGTTTCCCGCGCTTGGGAAAATCAATGCCGACTATGCCCCGCGCGGCGTCGTCCTCGTCGGTGTGAGCGTCGATGAGAAAGCCTCCGCCTACGCCGCGTTCGTCAAGAAACAGGCCCCGCCCTTTCCCGCGCTCCATGACTCCCAGCAAAAACTCGTCCGCGCCGTGCAGGTCCCCGCGATGCCCACCACGTATCTGATCGGCCGCGACGGCCGCATCCGCTCGATCTACGCCGGCTACCACGGCGACCCCACCGACAAACTTCTCCGCACCGAACTCGACGCCCTCCTCGCCGAGAAATGAGCTCTGTGAACACTGAACACTGAACACTGAACATCGAACATCGAACATCGAACTCCGAACTCCGAACTCCGAACTCCGTCCTTCGACGTTCGATGTTCGATGTTCAGCGTTCGATGTTCAGCGTTCGATGTTCGACGTTCAAAAAAAACTATGCGCTCCGCCCGCCTCACCCTCCCTCTCCCTCTCCCTCTCCCGCGCCTTCTCGCCCTGTTCTTCACCGCCACCGCGCTCTTCACCGCCGGCTGCGCCACCACCACGGCGCGCGTGCAGCCGTGGGAACGCGCCACGCTCGCCGATTACACCATGCGCCCTGACCGCGATCCCCTCGCGCTCGCGCTGGCCGAGCACGTTTACTTTTCCCGCGAATCCGCCACCGGCGGTCGCGGCGTGGGCGGCAGCGGCTGCGGCTGTAACTAAAAACGAGACCGGCGGTGCGCGTTGATCCCACGCGCTTTCCCTGCCCGCCGTTTCGCCCGCGCGCACCCGCGCCCCGCCGCGCCCCCGCCGCGCCTGCCCGCGCTGCGTAATCACCCTTACGCTTCTTTCACCACTCC
>JANXLP010000172.1 GCA_025355125.1 Opitutaceae bacterium
CGAAGATCGGGCACGGCGGCTCGACGCGCTTGGGCGATGGCGTGAGCACGGCCACGAGGTCGGCCTCGGAGAAATTCTTGTGGTTGCGGAAGACGCGGGCCTTCACGCGCTCGCCGGGCAGGGTGAACGGCACCATCACGACCCACTTGGCGGCGGGATCGTCGGGATGCGGCACGCGGCCAAGGCCCACTCCGAGATTCGTGAGCGTCGCGATCTCCAGCTCGAGCTCGTGATGATAGGCGAAGGGACGGTCGTTTGGTTTTTTGTTTCTACCCACGGAACACACCAAACACGTGAAAGGGCCTAAAACGAAGCGGTATTTTTATTTCGTGTGTTTCAGGGTTTTCGTGGTTTCTCAAAACCGTGCCTCCCGAAAAAATCACCAGCCTCCAGAATCCGCGCATCAAGCAGCTCGTGAAGCTGCGCGACCGGCGTCCGCGCGACGAGGCAGGGGTGTTTCTCGTGGAGGGCTACCGCCAGATCCGCCGCGCCCTCGAAAAAAACATCCCGCTCACGGAACTCTATTTCTCGCCCGAATGGTATCTCGGTGAAAACGAACCCGCCCTCATCGCGCAGGCCGAGGCCGCCGGCGCCAAGCTCTTCGAGTTGACCAAAGATACTTTCGCCAAGGTCGCCTACCGCGAGCGCCCCGACGGTCTCCTCGCCGTCGCCCCGCAGTGGCGCCGGTCGCTGGCCGACCTCGACGCGCTTCTCGCCACGAAAACCTCCGCACCGTTCCTCCTCGTGGTAGAGGCTATCGAGAAGCCGGGCAACCTCGGCACGATCCTGCGCAGCGCGGACGCGGCGGGTGTGGATGCCCTCATCGTGTGCGATCCGGTGACGGACCTCTTTAATCCCAACGTCGTGCGCGCCTCGACCGGCGTGGTGTTCTCCGTGCCCGTGATCATCGCTAGCAGCACGGATGTCCGCGAATGGCTGCGCGCGAAAGCTATCCGCTCGGTCGCCACCACACCCTCGGCGACTGCGATCTACACCGAGACTGATCTGAGCGGGCCGCTGGCGATCGTGATGGGCAGCGAGCAATACGGGTTGAGCGACTACTGGTTGAAGGAAGCCGAAGAGCGCGTGGTCATCCCGATGGCGGGCCAGGCGGATTCGCTCAACGTGGCGATGGCGACGATCATCACGCTGTTCGAAGCGGTGCGTCAGCGCGGCCGGTAACCGCGCGCCTCAGAGCGGTAAGTCGAAGGCGGCACACCCGCCCAGCGTTTGAAAGCTGTGGAAAACGCGTAAAGACTCCCATAGCCGACGCGCGCCGCGATGGCTTCCATCTTGAAGGACGCGAGCCTTAGCATGACTGCGGCACGCTGCATACGCAGATCCGTGACGTGCGCCATGGGGGATTTGCCCAGTTCGCGGTGACACTGGCGGCGCAGGTGCTCGGCGCTGATACACGCAATCTCAGCCAGCATGTCCAGCGACCACGGGCGATGGGGCTCCGCATCCACTACTCGCCAGGCGCGCCAGAGGCGTTCGTCCCCAGACGCCCCGCCACCGATCCGCCGCGCATAAAGCGCGATGAGGGCGGCGAGATGCGCCGTCACGCCAGGGTCATTGGGTCCCAGCACCTCGCGATGCAACGCGTCGAACGCCTGGGCAAGCGGCTGACCGTCAGCCTTCACCTACCTGCGGCGCATGGACGGGGATAAAGGTCAGCGCATCCGTTTCCCTCAAGTGAATCCAAACAAAGGACCACCGCCCGCGAGCCGACGCGCAAAACTGCTGTGCCTGGCCCGCGACCGAAAGATAAGCCTCTCCGGGGGCGAGTGTCTGCCATTGGCCATCGACCCAAACTTCCCCTTCGCCCGCCAAGCCGACCACCATCTCCGAAAAGGCCACTTGAGGCCTCTCCATGCGGTAGGGTGCCTGCGCCTCGCACAGCCCGCACATCGAAATCCGGTGGTTCCACAACGCCGGGCAGGCTTCCCGCAAGACTATGCGCTCCCTCGTGCGCTCCCCGATGATGTGGGTTTCGCTTAACATCTGGTGCATCCAGCTAATGGACGAGTCCCGCCTGGCGTGCTACGCTAAAAAGCCCTATGAAATACACCCCGTCTATCGTCAGGCTCTGCCTTGCGCTCGCCTCCGGCGCGGCATTGTCCGCCCAAACGCCCGCCCCCATCCCTTCCCTCCAGCTCGACCTCCAAGCCCCGGGCGCGAAAGTCAGCCCCGCGCTCTACGGCCTGATGACCGAAGAGATCAATTATTCCTATGACGGTGGCCTCTACGGCGAACTCGTGCGCAACCGTTCCTTTCAGGACGACACTCACAAGCCCGCCCACTGGTCACCTGTCATCGGCGAGGGGTCCGCCGCAACCATCGCGCTGGACGCAACGCAGCCGCTCAACGCCGCGCTGCCCACCAGCTTGCGCCTCGACATCACCGCCGCCTCGGCCGGTCACCGCGGCGGTGTCGCCAACGACGGCTACTGGGGCATTCCTGTGCGCTCCGGCACCGATTACCGGGCGTCTTTTTACGCCAAGACCGCGCCCGGTTTCACCGGCCCGCTGACCGTCTCCATCGAAAGCGACGACGGCGCGACGGTTTATGCCAAGGCCGACGTCTCCGGCCTCACCGCCGACTGGCGGCAGCACACGGTCACGTTGACCACCGGCCAGGTCACCCCGACCGCCAAGTCCCGCCTCGTCCTCACGGCAGACCGCCCCGGCACCGTCTGGCTGAACCTGGTCTCACTTTTCCCACCGACCTACAAGAACCGCGCCAACGGCAACCGGCCCGACATCATGCAGCTGCTGGCCGATATGAAGCCGGCTTTCCTGCGCTTTCCAGGAGGCAACTACCTCGAAGGCAACACTATCGCCACGCGCTTCGACTGGAAGAAAACCCTCGGTAACCTCACCGAACGCCCGGGCCACATGGGCTGCTGGAGCTACCGCTCGTCCGACGGTCTCGGCCTGCTGGAGTTTCTCCACTGGTGCGAAGACCTGAACATGCAGCCCGTGCTCGCGGTTTACGCCGGCTATTCGTTGAAGCAAGAATTCGTGCCCGCCGGTCCCGGACTGGAGCCGTTCGTGCAGGACGCGCTCGACGAGATCGAATACGTGACCGGCGACGTCACGACACCATGGGGCGCCCGCCGCGCGAAAGACGGCCACCCCGCGCCCTTCAAGCTCACCTACGTCGAAATTGGCAACGAGGACTATTTCGACAAATCCGCCAGCTACGACGGCCGCTACGCGCAGTTCCACGACGCCATCAAGGCGAAGTATCCCGCGCTTCAACTCATCGCCACCGCCAAGGTAAAAAGCCGCGTGCCCGACCTGATCGACGAGCACTTCTACCGCAGCGCTGGGCAGATGCAGGCGGACACGCTTCACTATGACGGCTACAGCCGAACGAGCGGTCCCAAGATCTTCGTCGGCGAGTGGGCCACGCGCGAAGGCGAGCCCACCACGAACCTCAATGCCGCCCTCGGCGACGCCGCGTGGATGACTGGCATGGAACGCAACTCGGACGTCGTCGTCATCTCCTGCTACGCCCCGCTTTTCGTAAACGTGAACCCCGGCGGCATGCAGTGGAAATCCGACCTGATCGGCTACGACACACTCACCAGCTACGGCTCGCCCTCCTATTACGCGCAGAAAATGTTCAACACCTACCTCGGCGACACCGTGGTCCCGATCCAGGCCGACGCCATCCCCACACAAACCTGGCAGCCGCCCACCCCGAAGAACAAGCCGGCCCCGCCGCCCAAGCAGTTGCCCGTGCTCTTCTTTGTCGCCACCCGTGACACATCGAAAGGCATACTATACCTGAAGGTCGTCAACGCCGGTGCCGCCGCGCTAGCCGTGCGCATCGATCTGAAGGGCGCCGTCACCGTGGCCTCCGAAGGCGCTGCTGTGGTGCTTAGCTCCGCCAATCCAACGGACACCAACACGATCACAGAGCCGACCAAGATCGTGCCCGTCACCGGCAAGATCGACGGCCTGGGCAAGAGCTTCACCCATACCTTCGCCGCCTACTCGGTAAACGTGCTGACTATTCAGGCCCGCTAAAGCGGGCACAAAAAAGGAGGGGCGGAAATCCGCCCCCCCTTTGCCTTGGCTAAAACCGCTAAACTCGGATTAGAAGCCGAGCGCGGTGCTCAGGTAGAACGAGTTTGAGGTCTTCGCATCCGAAGCCACGGCACCTTGATAGGACACACCTGCGGACCATCTGTCCGTGATGTTGTAATTCGCGCCTACCCCGAGGTTGAACTCGGTGTCGCCCATACCGGGAGCCTTCACGGAGAAGGACTGGGTTTCCCCGACGACGTTGGCCGATACATCGCGGGCGGCATCCACAGCGTTGTAGCTGATGCCAAGGCGGGCGTTGAGGCTCAACTTGGAGGTCGCCAGGTAGCGGGCGTTGACTGCCACCTCGGTGGTGAAGCTGGTGTCGCTCTGGCTGTGCACGTTCAGGGCCTGCAGAGGCTGCAAGGCGTTGGTCTCGGTGAAGCCGTCGGTCTTGGCCGCGACGTAGGTCAGGCGAAGCTCGGGTTCGATGACAAAGTTGCGACGCTCGAACGCGCGGTAGCGGAGACCGATGGCCGCGAGGTTCGCCGAGGAGTCCGCACCGTGGAAGCTCGACGTGCCGGTAGCGGTATTGCGCGTGCCATCCGTGCTGTAGGTGGCGGTGCTCAGGCTGGCGGTGAGGATGAGGCTGCGGTCGGCCTCGGCGGCGTATTCGCCGAAGAGACCGTAAACATTGCCCTTCACCGTGGAGCGCAGGTAGGTCGAATCCACCGAGCCGGAATCAAAGCCGGCGAACAAACCGACCGTGAGGCGGGTGTTGAGCGCGGCGCGGGCACCGGCGACGACACCGTTGCTCTTCAGGTCGTAATCGGCCTGGTTGTTCGAGCTGGACGAACCGGTGTCCAGATTCGAGTAACCGGCGAAAACCGAATACTTGCCGGTCTGCACCAGCGGGGTGAGGTTGACGGCCTTGTCGGCGTAGGTGCGGGTGACGCGGTCGGCGTAGTCGGTGAAGCCGGCGTAGGCCTCGGGCGAGGCCTTGTTGGCGATGGTCGTGGCCGCGGCAGTCGTGGGGGCGGTGAGCAGCCGGAACAGCAAGTCGCCACCGGCATACTGGTGGTCGCCCACCTTCAGGCCGTTGATCATCGCTTGGAGGTTGCTGCTGGCACCCGTGAAGGCGTTCAGCAGGTTGCTGCCGGTGGTGGCGGTCAGCAGGCCGGTGCCAATCAACTGGCCGGTGCTCACGTTGAAGATCACGTCATTGGTGAAGTTGTTGGTGAACGTGGCGAAGTGGCCGGAGATGCCACCAGGACTATTGATGACCGTGAACCACTGGCCCTTGAGGGGCTGGAACGTAGCGATCACGAAGGCGTTGGCGATGTAGGTCGGATTCGTCATTTCGAGGACGGTGTAGGAAGGCGTGCCGATGGTCAGTGCGCTCGTAGTCGGATTAAGCACCGTCTTGCTACCCGCACCCGTCACCTTCACCTGGTCGTAGCCGAGGATACCGTCGGGGCTAGGACCATTGACGAAGTCGGCGATCTCGATGTTGAGCGTGCCGTTTTCCGTGTAGTTACCGGCGATCGTCAGAATACCGGGAGAGTTACCCGGCGACGTGTTGCCGTTGCCGGTGTAGTTGCCCGTGACGGTGCCGTTGCCCATATACGTGCCGTTGTTGGTCACGTCGTTGGTGATGGTGCCATCGTTGACCAACGTGGCGCCGTCTTGGACGGTGGTGCCGCTGGTGGTAACGGTGCCGCCCGAAGAAACGACAAGCGTGCCGTCATTCACATTGGTGCCCGCGCCAAAGGTGTTGTCACCGGAAAGCGTGAGCGTGCCGCCGCCGGTCTTGGTCAAGCCGCCCGAAGTGGTGGTTTCACCGGTGAAGGTGCCTTTATTCGTCACAAAGAGGTTGTTGCCGTTCAGGAGCAGGGCGCCGCCGCCGTTCAGCGTGTCGATGGTCTGGTCGCCGCTCAGGAGGGAGAGGCTGGCGCCCGCGGCGATGTCAACCGCGGCGGAGTGCGAGAGCAGGTCGTTGCCGTTGATCGTGAGCTGACCGGTCACCACGTTGATGTATTTGGCGGCGACGGTGTTGCTGAACATGACGTCGCCGTTGCTGGTGACCGTCGAATCGCCGACAGCGTTCCCCAACTTTGCGCTGATGACCGTGCCGTCGTTCAGGTTGTAGGCCGTGGCGGTAAACGTCTTCGTGCCGGAGACCGTGCCGCCGTTGCTGGTGAGGGCGACGACGGTATTGTCGCTATTCACCGCTAGTTCGGCACCGGTGGACACCGTGACCGAGGTCGAGGTGGAGAGGTTCGCCGAGGGGCCCGCCAAGACGAGCTTGCCGGCGTTGACGTTGATGTCGCCGGTGTAGGTGTTGGCGTTGTTCAACGTCACGGTGCCGGACGTCGTCTTGTTCAGCGCGATACCCGTGCCTGCAAGCACCACATCTACGGTGCCGTCCTTGAGATCGAAGCTACCGGTGCTCGTGAGCGTGCCGGTGCCGCTGATGGAGCCGCCGTTATCGAGGGTAACCGTGCCGACCGTGTCGCTGTGACTGCCCATCGCGAGTTCGGCGGTCTCGCCATTGATCGTCACGTCGCCCGTGGCGATTGCGTTGTCCGTGCCATACTTCAAGGTGCCTTCGGTGATATTGGTGAGGCCGGTGTAAGTGTTCTGGTTGTTCAACGTCACCGTGCCTTCGGTCGTCTTGTTGAGCACGATGCCGCCGCCACCAAGGACCACATTCACCGTGCCGTCCTTCATTTCAAAGGTTCCGGTGGAGGTCAGCACACTGCTGCTGCCGCCGTCGATCGTGCCGCTGCCGTCGAGGGTGACCGTGCCGACCGTGTCGCTGTAGCCGTCCATGTCCAAGACAGCGGCTTCGCCGTCAATGGTCACGTCGCCCGTGGCGATCGCGTTGTTCGTGCCGTAGAGCAACGTGCCATCAGTGATCTTGGTCAGGCCCGTGTAAGTGTTCTGATTGTTCAACGTCACCGTGCCTTCGGTCGTCTTGTTGAGCGCGATGTCAGTGCCGCCGAGGATCGCGTTCACGGTGCCGGACTTCACCTCAAAGCTGCCGGTGCTCGTCAGCGTGCCGCTGCCGTCGATCGTGCCGCCGTTGTCGAGCGTGACGATGCCGACCGTGTCGCTGTAGGTGCTGATGTCGAGGATCGCGGTGTTTCCGTCGATCGTCACGTCGCCACTGGCGATCGCGTTGTTCGTGCCGTAAAGGAGCTTGCCGGCCGTGATCTTCGTCAGACCGGTGTAGGTGTTGGCGTTGTTGAGCATCACCGTGCCCGAGGTCGTCTTGTTCAGCGTGATGTTAGTGCCGCCGAGGATCGCGGCCGGCAAGCTCCTTTACGGCACGAACAACGCGATCGCCAGTGGCGACGTGACGATCGACGGAAACACCGCGATCCTCGA
>JANXLP010000188.1 GCA_025355125.1 Opitutaceae bacterium
TGCGAGCGTGAGCGAGTGGTGGTTCGCTATCGTCCAGAAATCACCAGACGTGGGTGTAAGCCCGGCTACAGTTGCGGCGGGGCCGGAAACAGCTTCGCCGTTTCAAAAATAAACGCCGCGTCGAACTCGTCCGCCCGGCCGGAGCGAAAAACCACACCGGTGCCGCTCTCCGTGAATTTCTGCCAGACAGGGTGAATCCGATACCGCCGACGCTCCGCCCGCGAGAGGCTCACAAACCGCGCGCCGAGGGTCTTGATGAGGCCGAGTTCGCCGTCCTCGTAGATGCGCCGAATGAGCTCGGGCCGCTCCGGTTGCCGGTTGGGATTTGACCCGCTGTAGAGACCGGCGAGGGTCCGCGCACCAGCGAGGGCCGTGACGTAGTGGAAGGTGTTGTCGGCCGCCGTAAGCACGACGTCGTCGGGCCCCGCCGCATCGCGTAGCCACTTCGAGGCGGCGATGCCGTGCGCCTGGAAGAGCAGGATCTTCCCGTGAGGCGCGGCGATCACATCCTTATAGAATTCATAGGCCGGCGCCGCCGCACACAGCGTCGCGAAAAACAACCACAGCGCCCGCGAGAGATCGCGCCACCGTCCCGCCCGCCATTGGGCCGCGCCCTGCACGATCACGAGCGTGAGCCCGAGATTTATGAACAATATGAATTTGTTACTGTCGCCCCAGTCGTAGCTGTAGCGGTAGAGGTTGATGAAGAAAAAGCACGCGACGCACACGGCCCCATACCACCGCCACCGCACCAGCAGCGCCCAACTCGCGTCCATGCCGCCCGGGGTTCTCCTTCCCAGCCAACGCCGTGCTCCCGCCACCGCTAGCGCCAGCAATCCCCAGCCGAAAAAATCCCCGTTGGCGAAAAACCAAAACGCCGCCCGCCGGCTCCAGACCGGCAGCGCCGCGAAGTTGCCGAGCTGCATCGCCGAGACCACGTCGCGGCCGGAGAACTGTTCGTTCAGCTGCGGGCCGTAGATAAAAAGATAAAATAACTGGAGGCACCCCATCAGCAAAGCCGGAGCCCAAAAACCCGCGCTCACGCCGAGCCGAGCACGCATCCGCCACAACGACGGCACTAGACAGAGGCCCAGCACCGCAAACGCCACGATGTGCGCCAGCGGCAGCACGCACACGAAGGTGAAAGCCAGCAGCGTCTTTCGCGATCCGTCATCGGCCTTCGTGGCACCTTCCGCGCTCACGCCGGGCCCGGCCGGCGTGGCGCCACCAAACGTCGTCTGCAAAATCCACAGGATGACGGGCAGGCTGAACAACAGCCCACGCTGCGGCTCGAACAAGTTTCCCTGCATCGACTCGAAATTGAAAAACGGAAACCGCAACACGCCTTCGACGAAGGTCTCCGCGTTAAAATACGACGGCTGCAACCACAGGTAGTGGATCAAATTTACGAGCGGCAGGCTGAGAAAGAGAAACACCAGCCCAGCGAGCAGGATCCAACGCCCCGGCAACCGGAGCACACGGCTGAAAAACGCCCAGAGCGCCCCCACCATCGTGAGCCCGCTCACCACGTTCATCAGCGCCATCGCCGCGATGGGCACCGCCCCCAGTCGCACCAGATGCGCAACGTGAAAGTCCGCGAGAAAATGGTATTTCAGGGGAAACGGCGCGAGGTCGAGATCCGTGGGCGGAAACCGCGGCGACTCCAACAGGGAGTTGGCCACCGAAAGATGGAAAGCCGTGTCCACGAAGTTAAAATTACACCAGATCTGCCCCGCATCGTCCGTCCTCAGCCCGAAATAAAACCGGCTGAGGACCAGCCCGGCCAACACCCAAAACCACGGGCTGAGCCGAGTGCCGCCGGTCGCCGCACCCCCACCGGCGATCCCCGCGTAGCCCCTCGGCTGTGGCCAGCACCAAAAACACGCGGCGGTCATCAACCCGAGGCACCAACTGGCGACGATATAGAGGTCGCCCCAGCCGAAAATCACGTAGAGTAGAAAATTCGCCCATGTCGCGCTGAAGAGCGTCAGCCCCAGCGCCAGCAAATATCCCGGAAAGCCCTCAAGTTCGTCCAGCACCGCCAGCCGGCGGCGCACCGGCACCGCAATCAGCGCCAACATTCCCAGATAGATCGCCGGCCAAAGCCCCAGCCCCCACGTCGCATTCATAGAATCTCGGGGGCTCGCATTTTTATAACGACGAGCGCGCGCGCGGTTTCGGCCGACAACAATCTCCGGCTGACATTTCTGTCAGAATGGCAAAACCGGCCGCCGCCTCCGCGCTCAATCCCCACCATGCCAAGGCTCGTCTCACGCGTTGTCGGTAAAGGCCAGCGCCGTCGCCCGTTCCTCGATGAGACTCGTGAGCTGTTGGGCGATTCCGGTCCAGGTGAACAGGCTGCGGGCCTTGTGCGCTCCCATACGACCAAGGCGGTTTGAGAGCTTCGGATGTTTAAGAATCTTCACGACCGAGATCCCGAGATCCTCCTTGTCGAACGGATCGGCGTAGAGCGCGTGGCGGCCAAAGGTGACCGCGCGGAAGAGCCCGCCGTGCGTCGTGATCACCGTCGGCGTGCCGCACGCCATCGCCTCGATCGCCGTCATGCCGAACGGCTCGTAGCGGCTGCTGAGCACAAACACGTCGGCCGCCCGGTAAAGGTCCGCGAGTTCCGCATCCGCAACGAAGCCCGAAAATTTCACCCGCTCCGTCAGGCCGAGCCCCGCCGTCTGCACCTTGAGTTCATCGAGGATTTTTTGCTCGTTGGCGTTGAGCACGGTGCCGCCGACCGCGAGGTGCAGCACGGCATCGGGACTGCGCGTCGCGACGACGGAAAACGCATCGATCAGCAGGTCGTAGCCCTTGTTGCGCGCGAGCCGGCCGATCGCCAGCACGACCCGGCCCTCGTAACCGAGCCGCTGGCGCAGGGCGTTGCGCGAGGCCGCGCTCATGGGGAAGAACCGGTTGTCGTCGTAGCCCGGCGGAATCATGTGAACCTGCTCGGCCGGCGCACCGTAGTCGCCCACGATCATGTCCACCTGCAGCGGCGTCGTCGCGATGACCTCGGCGCACGTCCGGTAGAGCCACGTCTCCGCGTTGATGCGCTGCGCGAAATTATATTTCCGCTCAAAATTCGCCGCATCGTGCGGATAATCCTTTTCCATCAATTGCTTTTTCCAAAGGCCGAGCGAATGCGGCGTGTGGACGTGCGGCACATCGAGCGCCTCGGAGAGCCGCTGCGTGGCGACCCCGGCGTCCCAGTAGTGGCTGTTGAGAAACTGGTAGGTGAGTCCGTGGCGCTCGATGAAGCGCAGCACGTGCTCCGCCCATTCGCCGAGATGATCCACGAGGTATTCCTTGTCGATGAAGGCGTCGCCACCGCAGGGCATACGCAGCACGCGCACGCGCTCATTCACGATGTCGATCTCGGGCTGGTCCTCAAAACGCCGCGTCCAGATGTCCACCTCGTAGCCGAGCTGGGCGAGCTTCTTGGCGAGTTCGAGCACATAGACGACCTGGCCGCCCGTGTCGGCCGCGCCGAGCGGCGGCACGGCGGCGACGTAGCCGTGCGTGGAAACCATCGCGAGTCGCGGGAGCGGGCTGTAAGGCAGGATGATCGTTTGATTCACGGTGAGCGGATGATTGCGGGCGGAGCCCGTGAAGCCGGAAAACGCGGCCGTCGTTGCCACCTGCGCAGCCGGCACGGAAGTGGCGGAACGCGTTCGGACAGAGATCAACCGGGCGGCGCAGCGCACGACCCCGTTGAAAGAGAAACGCCATTCCAGTGGCCGCCACCCTGAGCGGCGAACTTCACCGTCTTACATTATTGTCAGTTAAGCGCCGGCCGCGAAGGACCCGGCGCGCGCGGTCGATAATGCGTTGAAACCGCGCCGCCCGGGCGGAAGCTCGTGCGATGCCCGCCGCACCTCTGCCCCGCCTCCGCCTCCTCGCCACCGGCGGCACCATCGCCGGCGCGCAAACCGCCGGCCGCGGCTACCGTGCCGCCGCGCTCTCCATCGAGGCCCTCGTCGCCGCCGTCCCGCAACTCGCCACCCTCGCGCAGATCGAGGTCGAGCAGGTCGCCAAGCTCGGCAGCCAAGACATGACCGAAGCAGTCTGGCGCAAACTCGCCGCCCGCGCCCAAGCCGCCCTCGATGATCCCGCCATCACCGGCGTCGTTATCACCCACGGCACCGACACGATGGAAGAGACCGCCTATTTTCTGAGCCTTGTCGTCCGCTCCGAAAAGCCCGTCGTCCTCGTCGGCGCGATGCGCCCCGCCACCGCGATGAGCGCCGATGGCCCCATGAACCTCTTCAACGCCATCGCCGTCGCCACCACTCCCGCCGCCCACCGTCGCGGCGTCCTCGTCGTCGCCAACGACGAGATCCATTTCGCCCGCGAGGTCACCAAGACCAACACCACGCAGCTCGGCACGTTCCACAGCGGCCAGCGCGGCCTCGCCGGGCTCGTCAACGCCGGCCGCCCGCACTTTTACGCCCCGCCCGTCCGCCGCCACACCGCCGCGAGCGAGTTTGCGCCCCTCGTCGCTGCGAGCGCCCGCGCGCGGACCCTCCCCGTAGCTGCGAGCGTGAGCGAGTGGCCGCTCCCGCGCGTGGACATCATTTTCGCCCACGCCGGCATGGACCGCGCGCTCATCGAAGCCGCCGTCGCCGCCGGTGCCCGCGGCCTCGTCATCGCCGGCGTGGGCGATGGCAATCTCGGTGCCCCCGCCCTCGCCGCCTGCGCCGCCGCCGCGAAAAAAGGCGTCGCCGTCGTCCGCAGCTCGCGCACCGGCGGCGGCGTGGTCGAGCGCAACATCGAGATCGACGACGACCGCCTCGGCTTCATCGCCGCCGACGAACTGAATCCGCAAAAAGCCCGTGTCCTCCTCATGCTCGGCCTCACGCGCACGACCGATCCGCGGGCGCTGCAAGAGCTGTTCCTCGCCTACTGAGCGCGATAGAGCGCGTTGACCGAACGCGCCGTTTTTACGCGCCGCGCCCCACCACGTCGCCCATCGCGTTGTGGTCAACGCGATCCACTTTTTTTCCCAAAACGCCTATAAATCCAGCAGCCGAACTAACTCCTCGACATTCAGGCGATGATGCGCGGCGACGCTTTTGAGAATGCCCGAGAGCGTGCCGGTCTTGATCGGGTGGTGATTGGGAATAACCTCATGGTGCTCGCCATTGCGTTGGGTCGTGACGCGCACATGCGAGCCCTTTTGCCGATTCACACTGTAGCCAAGACCACGTCGCGGACGAAGTGGAGCCGGATCACTTTCGGCGCCACCATCGTTTCATCAAAGTAGCAATCAACCGCTTCCTTCACGTTGGCGCGCAACTCTTCGAGTGCCTCGCCCTGAGTGTGGATACCTACGCCCAAGGCCGTAGCGGTATAGCCGCCGTCCACCTCGTCCTCACGCACATCAAAAATAATCTCAGTCATGCTTACCAAGGTGGTGCGGACGGTGAGTTTTCCAATCTTCCTGTTAGTCCGCGCTCAACCCCGCACACCCATCCCCCCTACGGCAGCCGAATCCCCGTCTCCTCAATCACGATCTGCTTCGCCTTAAAAAGCACGCCGATCGCCTGCTTAAACGCCTTCTTGCTCACCTCAAACGTCGCGCGGATCTCCGCCGGCGGGCTGCCATCGTGCAAGGTCAGCCGCTTGCTCGGAGCGGCTTTGAGCGCCGCCAAAATCGTATCCGCCAACGGCGCGATTTTTTGATAACCCACGCGCCCGCCATTCAGCGTCAGATCGATTTTCCCATCTTCGCGCACCGCCTTAATGAAGCCGTCCAGCGACTGCCCCACCGCCAGCGGTCCCGACAAATCGCTAAAATAAAGCAGTCCGCGGTGCGTGTTATTTACGACCGCGTTGTAGCCGAGCGGCGATTCACTGAAGACGAGCAACTGCACCGGTTGGCCTACGATGAACGTCGGCGGCGTGAGGTTCAGGTGACGGTTCAACCGCGAGCTCGCGATGATCCGGTCCGTCTTCACGTCGAGCGTCACATACACCACCAGCCACGCGCCCTCGCGCAACGGCACCGTCTGTTCGCGAATCGGGAGCAAGAGATCTTTCTCCAAACCCCAGTCGAGAAACACGCCGATGCGCGGGTTCACACTCGCCACGCGCAGATAGGCGAACTCGCCCGCCATCACATACGGCGCCGCGGTCGTCGCAACGATCCGGTCCTCAGAATCGCGATAGACAAAAACATCCACGAGCTCGCCCACCGTGGGCCGTTTTTTTAGCTGGCGACCGGGCAGCAAGATTTCCCCGTGCGCGCCGCCATTGAGATAAAATCCCGGCGTGGCCTCGTGGAGGAAAGGGAGCAGGTTGCGTTTGCCGATAAGAGCCATGTGGCCGATCAACGTGCCCGAATCCGCCCGCATGAGGAGGCAAATCGCGCACCCTCTCGGTTGTAGGGCGGGGTCGCCGAACCCCGCCACGGTTTTGACGCGATGCCGAACCCCGCCCCTAGACGAGTGACCGCACGCTTTGGGCTACGCGGGCTTAAAATATTTTTCCGCACCGCGCGCTTGCTTGGACGCGCACCCGCTCGCCTCATCACGCTCTGTCACCGCCCCAGTGAACACCCCGAAGTCAGAAAACACCCGTTGGTTTGCCGAAGAGGTCCAGCCGCACGAATCCTCCCTCCGCTCCTACCTGCGCGCCGTCTTCCCATCGTTGCCCGATATCGACGACCTCGTGCAGGAATCCTACGCGCGCCTCATCCACGCCCGCACCGCCGGCCGCATCGGCTACGCGAAGGCCTTTCTCTTCACCACCGCGCGCAACGCCGCCCTCGATTTCTTCCGCCGCCGCAAAGTCGTTTCCATCGAGGGCGTGGACGATCTCTCTGCCCTGCACGTTGCCGAAGACGGTCCCGATGTCGCCGCTGCCGTCAATAAACAGCAGGAACTCGCGCTGCTCTCCGCCGCCGTGAGCGACCTGCCCGAGCGCTGCCGCCAAGTCCTCACGCTCCGCCTGCTCTACGCCCTGTCGCACAAGGAAATCGCCGCCGAACTCCGCATCTCCGAACACACCGTGAAAGCCCAACTCGCCAAAGGCATGCGCCGCTGCGCCGAATATTTTGAGCAACGCGGCGTCAGCACCCTCCGCCGGCCCGGCGCCGAGGATACACCATGAAACTTCCCGCCGGCCCCGGTTCCCCGCGCCCCTCCGACGACGAATCCATCGCCGCCACCGCCGCCGCTTGGCTCGCGCAACGCGACGACACGCTGACGCCCCCCGAGGCCGAGGCCTTCGCCCGTTGGTGCGCCGCCGATCCCCGCCACGAAGCCGCCGTCGCCCGCCTCGAAAACACTTGGGCCGCCCTCCAACCCCTGCGCGATTTCCGCCCCGCCGCCGCCCGCCACCCGGACCGCGACCTGCTCGCCGCACCTGCGGACGCCCGCACCCGCGGCCAGCTCATCGCGTTCCCCATTGGCGCGCGCGCCCTCGCATTCGCCGCTGCCGCGGCGCTCATGCTCGCCGTCGGCTGGTGGACTTTGCGGCCTGCTTCCTCCGCCGACGTTCACTACGCCACCACCGCCGGCGGCTATGAACGCATCATGCTCGCCGACGGCTCCGTGCTCGAACTCAACGGCGGCACCGCCGCGGCCGTCACCTACACGCCGACGGCGCGGCGCGTGCGCCTCGAGCGCGGCGAGGCGCACTTCACCGTCGCCAAAAATCCCGCGCGCCCGTTCTGGGTCGAGGCCGGTGGCGTCGCCGTGCGCGCCGTCGGCACCGCGTTTAACGTTCGCCTCGGCGCCCGCGATGTCGAAGTGCTCGTCACCGAGGGCAAAGTCTCCGTCTCCAAAGCCGCAGGGCCGGCGCTCATCGCCGCGCCGCTCGCCGCCGCCGAACCGCGGCGATCGCCGGACACTTTCCTCACCGCCAACGAGCGCACCATCATCCCCACCCTGCGCGCGACGACGAGCACGCTGCTCGTGTCTCCACCTGCACCCCGCGTGGAACACGTCGCACCCGAAGTCATTCGTGACGCGCTTGCTTGGCAGGGTCCGCGACTCGTGTTTGTCGATACGCCACTCGCCGAGGTGGTCGCGCAGTTCAACCGCCGCAATACACTCCAACTCTTCCTCGCCGATCCCGCACTCGCGACCCTTCCCGTCGGAGGCAGCTTCCGCCCGGAAAATGTCGAGGCGTTCGTCCGCCTCCTCGAATCTGGCGGCGACATCGCGGTGGAGCGGACCGATCCCTTTCACCTCGTGCTGCGCCGCGCGAAATAATTTTCCCGTTTTGCATAGCCCAAGTTCCACCGATGTCCGTCTGAACTCATGACAGGTTACCCCGACTCCACGGTTGACCCATTGCGCGCCTGTCGTGAATGCCCCAAACAATTACCCCGTTTCTCCTCCGCGTGAGCCGCTCGGTTGATACCCTGCGTCGAGCGATCTTCCTCCTCGTGCTCGTCGCGCTGGCGACGACCACACACGGCGCCGTATCCGAGACGAAGCGCCACTATTCGCTGGCCGGGGGCGATGCCGCAACGACGCTCAGGCAATTCGTCGAGCAGTCGGGCGAAGAAATCATCTACGTCGTAACGAAGGTGCGCGGAGTGAAAACCAACGCGGTGAGCGGCGAGTTCACATCGCACGAGGCCCTGGCGCGGTTGGTGAACAAAACGGATCTCGTCGTTGTGGAAGACGAGCAGTCCGGCGCTTTGACGGTGACCCGGCTCGCATCGCCTGAACCCAAGCCGTCGCAAACTAAACCCATGAAACACAAAAACCTCCTCACTTTTCTCGGCGCTATATTTAGCGCTTCCCTGGCCCCTACGCTGGGTCACGCCGCCACCTCATCCGGGGCCGAAGTGGCCGCAACCGGCTCGATCACCGGCAACGTCGGCAATACCGCTACAGGCCGATTGCTGGAAGGCTCCAGGGTGGAGTTGCCCAAGCTGGGACAGACGGTCCTGACCGACCCGACCGGTCGGTTTACCTTCAATGATGTGCCGGTCGGATCACACGAGGTAGTGGCCACCTACTTGGGGCTAGATCCGCTCTCTGCCACCGTGGTTGTTTCGTCCGGCCAGCGCGCGACGCAAGATTTCAACCTCACCACCGCAGTCTATAAGCTTACCGCCTTTACCGTCACGGGCGAGCGCGAGGGCAATGCCGCCGCCCTGACAGCTCAACGCAATGCCACAAACAAGAAGGACGTCGTGGCCCTCGATGCCTACGGCAATCTGCCCAACATGAACGCGAGCGAGCTTGCGGTGCTGCTCCCGGGAGTCGCCGGAAGCCTAAGCGATGAGGGCAACATCATCGGATTCACTATACGCGGTATGCCGCCGGCAATGAACGCCATCACGATCGACGGAGCACTGATGGGTAGCCAGGGCGGCATGGCCCGGGCGACGCGCATGCACACGATTACAGGTTCGATGTTCGAGGCGCTCGAAGTGACCAAGGGCCATACACCCGACAAGGAGGCCGGCTCGCTCGGTGGCACGGTGAATCTCAAAAGCCGCTCCACCTTCAGTATGAAGGAAAAGCGCCAGATCACCTACAATTTCTCCACCCGCATCGCCCCGCCCGGCACCCAGCAGATCCCGATGCGCGAACAGCACCGCGCCCACCCGTTGTTGAACATCGGCTACCAAGAGATTTTCGACGTGTTCGGGGGCGACCGAAATCTTGGTGTCTCGGTCAACCTGTTCTACAGCGAGCAGGCCATCGGTTTCTTCGGCACGACGCGAGACTTTCAGGACACGTCCAACACACCCGCCTACGTCTGGGACTTCCGCACGCAGGACAACTACAACAACCGCAAGCAATCGAGTGTGAATGCCAAGTTCGAATACCGTCTTTCCGCCAACACCAAAATTTCCCTGAACCTGATCTACAATGACGCCTTCGAGCGCTTTCGCCTGCGGTATTTGTTCCGTGCGTTCACCGGCAGCCAGACGGCGGTGCCCAACGACACGACATCCGGTGTGATTCCGGGCTTCACGAACCGGATTACTCAGGTGCGCCCCGTCGGCACTTCGACAATCGATATCACGTCGCAGATGTTCAATTATTTCCATCGCCAACGCCACGTCGATTTGGGTGCTGAACACACGTTCGGGCCGCTCGAAATCGACTACAATGCGGTCGTGAGTCTCGACTATATCAACGGCGGCGACGGCGACGGCGGCGTGCTCGTGAATCGGGTGACCGGCGTGGGCTGGACGCTTGATCGCACCCAATCCGATCTCTACCCGCGCTTCATTCAGAACGGCGGTCCCGATATCAGCAACCCGGCAAGCTATCGGCCAAATAGTCTCGGGTTTGCCGATACCAAAAATATTCACGAAATCCGCGAGATTCGTGGCAACGCCCGCTACCGTCTGCCGACAGAATTCTTGGCGTATTTAAAAACCGGCTTCCGCTTGCGCGAGGAGAAGGCCGGCGATGTGGGCCACAACCGCCGCTCGGTTTTTCTCGGCACCAATTCCGCCCAACTGCCCACCGATCCCTCCATTCTGACGTTTGGCAACCGCAAGACCGGCCTGACCATTCCGGCTTGGAATGCCAATGCGATCAGCGTCGGCCGCACGCCCGTCAATCCTGCGCTTTGGCGCGACGACATCTATTTCGCAGAGTCATCGAAATACACCGGCACGCGCCAAGTGATCGAGACGGTGAAGGCCGCCTACGTGATGACGCAGGGCATGATCGGTCACACCGGCTTCATCGCCGGCGTGCGCCTCGAGGACACCAGCGATGACAGTTGGGGCTGGGTGCGCACGCGTTTCCCAAGCACCGCCGCCGATCAGGCTGCGGATCCCGCGGCCGCCGCGCGCAAAGATTACGCGAACACCTTCCGCACCATTTCAGGCAACTACAACAAGGCCTTCCCCAGCGTGCATCTCACGCAGGACCTTTTGCCGAACCTCAAGGCGCGCCTCGGCTGGTCGAACAGCTTTGGCCGCCCTCCGCTCAGCAATCTGCTCCCCAACGAGACGATCAACGAAACGGTCCAGACGCTCACGATCAACAATCCCAGCTTGAAACCACAGACAGCAGAAAGCTGGGACGCCGCCTTGGAATATTATTTTGAGCCCATCGGCAGTTTTTCCGCGAGCTGGTTTCACAAGACCATCAAAGATTACTTCGTGACCGGGCAGCTCGCCGGCACGGTCGGCGGTGGCGCGGACAACGGCTATAACGGCGATTATAGCGGCTTTACCATTTTGACCTCGGCCAATCTTGGCACGGCCATCGTCCAAGGCTGGGAATTGAGCTACCAACAGCAGTTCACTTTTCTCCCGGGCCTGCTCAAGGGCCTGGGCCTTTCCGCCAACACCACGATCTTGGAAACCCACGGCAACTTTGGGTCCACCACCGCCACGCGCAAAACCGGTGAAGTTCCGGGCTTCGTGCCGCGCACCGCAAATCTCAGCGTGAGCTGGCGCTACCGGAAGCTGGGCACGCGGATCAACGTCAACCGCACCGGCGAATTCCTCAATACCTTTACCGCCAGCGGTTCCGGCCGCAACCAATACACCCTGCAACGCACGATCGTGAATGTTGGAGCCGCCTATCAATTCCGCCCATCGCTGAGTCTCTCCGTGGACGTCGGCAATATCTTCAACGAACCGCAGGTGTTCTACCGCGGCATCTCCGACAACATCTCCGAATACCGGATTCCCGGCGTGACGATCACAGCGGGCGTGAGTGGACGGTTCTGATCCCTATCGCCTATCTTGGTGCCGCCTGTTCTCCCTCTCACCGGCCGCACCCCATCCCCACCTCCCTAAAATGAACCTCCGCCACCTCCGCCTTATCGCGTTCGCCCTCGTCACCCTAGGCTCGGTCGTCGTCGGCTCGGCGGCGGACGCAAAACGTCCCAATGTTCTCTGGCTCATCGGCGAGGATTTTTCGCCCGACCTCGGCTGCTACGGGGCGAAGGAGGTCTGGTCGCCTAATCTCGACCAGCTCGCGGCGCAGGGCATGCGCTTCAACCGGATGTTCACCACGGCACCCGTATGCAGCGCGTCGCGCTCGGCGTTCATGACCGGCATGTATCAGACCACCATCGGCGCCCAAAATCACCGCTCGCACCGCGATGACGGTTACACGGTGCCGGCCGGCGTGCGCCCGATCACCGATTGGATGCGCGACGCCGGCTACCTCACGGCGAACATCCGCGTGTTTCCCGCGGCGCTCGGCTTCCGCGGGTCCGGCAAGACGGACTGGAATTTTACCTACCCGGCCCAACCCTTCGATTCCGACCAATGGAGCGACCTCAAAGGCAGGCAGCCGTTCATGGCGCAGGTAAATTTTCAGGAAACACACCGGACCTTTCACGGCCCGAAGCGGGCCGATCCTGCGAAGGTCGTCCTGCCCCCGATCTATCCCGACCACCCCGTGACCCGCGAGGACTGGGCGGCCTACCTGGACGATGCCAGCGAACTCGACCGCAAGATCGGCCTCGTGCTGCGGCAACTCGAGACCGACGGGCTCGCCGACGACACCATCGTCATTTTCATGGGCGACCACGGTCAGGCCCACGTGCGCGGCAAACAGTTCGTCTACGATGACGGGCTACGCGTGCCGTTTATCGTGCGCTGGGCGAAGAATTTTCCCGAGCCCAACGGCTTTAAGTCCGGCACCGTCAGCGACCGCATCATGGAGGCGATCGACATCGCGCCCACGCTGCTCGCCATCGCGGGGGCCGCCAAGCCGGCGAAAATGCAGGGCCGTATCCTCTTCGGCGACCGCGCTGAGCCCGCGCGCGACGTGGCCTTCGGCGCCCGCGACCGTTGCGACGAGACGGTCTTCCGTTTCCGCACCGTCCGGGATGCGCGGTTCCGCTACATCAGGAATTTCACCCCCGAGCGCCCGTTCCTCCAGGCCAACGCCTACAAAGAGCGTCAGTATCCGGTGTGGAACCTGATCAAGGAACTCGGTGCCGCCGGCAAACTGACCGAGTGGCAGCAGAAATTTTACCTTTCTCCCACCATGGCGTCGGAAGAGCTCTACGACATGGATACCGATCCCTGGTCGATGCAAAACCTCGTGGGTTCAAAAGACCCGGCTCACCAATCCACCCTCGCGCGTCTGCGCAGCACGCTAGACCGATGGCTCACCGATTCCGATGATCAGGGCCGCGTCCTTGAACCCGCCGCACTCGCTGCGGCAGTCGGCTTCACCAAACCCGTGGTGACCGGTGCGGCCAAGCAGAAGCAATCTAAGCAGGCCAATTGACCCGCCTCACAAAGCCTAGCCGCTAGGCACTACTCGACGCGCCCCCCGCCCGGCAGCACCCAGAGCGTGCTCACCGACGTTCTCGCCCGCCGCGGCGCCACGGGGAGTGCACCGAATTCCTCGAAACCTACCCCGTTCCTTTCCCCGAGTCATTGCTTCGCCGCCGAAAACCCCGGAGAGCGGAGGCCGAGAAACCCGCCGGGGCGACCTTATGAAAATAAATACAATCCATTTAGTGCTTCTGAGCGCGGGGATGGCCACGGCCACGGCCGCATTCGCCGCCGGGCCTGCGGCGCGCCCGCCCAACATCCTCTTCGCCATCGCCGACGACTGGGGCCGCCACGCCGGCGCCTACGGCACGCGCTGGATGCGCACACCACACTTCGACCGCGTCGCGCGCGAAGGCGTCCTATTCAACCGCGTTTACACGCCCACCGCCAAGTGCGCACCTTCGCGCTCCGCCATCCTCACCGGCCGTAATCCGTGGCAACTTGAGGAAGCCGCCAACCACATCCCCTATTTTCCCGCCAAGTTCAAAGTCTGGCCCGAGGCCCTCGGCGAGCACGGCTGGTTTGTCGGGCACACCAGCAAGGGCTGGGCCCCCGGCGTCGCCAACGACGCCCAGGGTAAATCCCGGCAGCTCACCGGCCGCGCCTTCAACGCCCGCACCGCCCCCGCGCCCACCACCGGCATCAGCCGTAACGACTACGCCGCCAACTTCGCCGACTTCCTCGCCGCCGCGCCCGCCGGGCAACCCTGGGCTTTTTGGTATGGCTGCATCGAGCCTCACCGCGGTTACGAATTCGGCTCCGGCGTCGCCAAGGGCGGCCATCGCCTCGAGGAGATCGACCGCGTGCCCTCGTATCTTCCTGACACGGAGCGCGTGCGTAACGACCTTCTCGACTATTCGTTAGAGGTCGAACACTTCGACCGTCACCTCGGGCGCATGCTCGACGAACTTGAGCGTCGCGGCCTCCTCGCCAACACCATCGTCATCGTCACCTCCGACCACGGCATGCCCTTCCCGCGCGACAAGGGCTACGCCTACGAAGACTCCAACCACGTGCCCTTCGCCGTCCGCTGGCCCGCCGGTATCCCGCACCCCGGCCGCACCGTCGACGATTTCATCAGCTTCATCGATCTCGCCCCGACCTTTATCGAACTCGCCGGCCTGCGGTGGGCCGACACCGGCATGGCCCCCACCTCGGGCCGTAGTTTCACCGATATTTTTCGCTCAACCCAAAGCGGTCGCATCGATCTCGCCCGCGACCACGCCATCGTCGGTCGAGAGCGCAACGACATCGGCCGCCCGCGCGACGAGGGCTACCCGATCCGCGGCCTCGTCACCGACACGCACCTCTACTTGCACAACTTTGAACCCACCCGTTGGCCCGCCGGCAATCCCGAGACCGGCTACCTCGACACCGACGCCGGCGAAACCAAGACCGTCATCCTCGAGCGCCACCGCCAAAATCCCGCCGACCCGTATTGGGCGCTCTGTTTCGGTCTCCGCCCGGCCGATGAGTTCTACGATCTCCGCGCCGATCCCGACTGCGTGAAAAACCTCGCCGCCCTGCCAGCCCACACCGCCGCGCGGGACAGCCAGCGCGAACGCCTCTTTACCGAGCTCACTGCGCAGGAAGATCCGCGCGTGCTTGGCCGCGGCGCAATCTTCGATGGCTACGTTCACGCAAATCCCGCCCACGTCGGCTTCTACGAGCGCTACCTCCGCGGCGAAAAAATGAACACATCGTGGGTCAACGCTTCCGACTTCGAAGCCCGCCCGCCCGCCGCTCCGGCCAAGTCCGCCCCCAACTTCACCCCCACGCTCCGCAACAAAGCCCGCTGACGCCGCGCTCCACCGCCCGTGCGCCGCTCCTCGTGGCGGCCTTGGCGAGCGCCGCCCTTGGCGCCTAATGCCAACGTCAGTTGAGTTTTCGACGCAAGGTAGCTGCGAGCGTGAGCGAGTAGCCGTGCGCCATCATCCAGCTATCAGCAGACGCACGGAGAAGTTTCCCGGCTACTCGGCCGACCGGATGCGCCAATTTTCCACCACGGAGAAACCTTAGAGGGCGTCTAAAAAGGTAGGGTTGCCTGCGGCGGATCGAAAGTGGCACGGGCGTCCCGCCCGTGGGTTCGGAACATGGGCGGGACGCCCATGCCACGACGGACCAGATCGGAGACCTTTTTAGACGCCCTCTTAG
>JANXLP010000477.1 GCA_025355125.1 Opitutaceae bacterium
AATTTGCTCCGAAGACCAACTACGCGGGTTGGATGATCTGGTCGGCTTTGCATGCCTATCGGGAATATCATCTGCCGTGGTCGGGACTGGCGCTGGCTTTTGGAACAGAGGCGCCGAACTCACGCGTAATCACGCTCGGCAATTCCAACGATCAACCGGCGAAGTATCATATCACGTTTCTGCGTGAACCGGGAAACTCGCTGGTGGGCGACGGCGATCTTTTTGCGGACGTCGTCATGTCCCACTATGAGCCGGCGAAGGCGCTGGTGCGGGTGGATTCTTTGATGCCGGTGTATCGGCTGACGGCGACGGTGGGCGTGCCGGGATGGATTGAAACCTCGCGCGTGTGGTTGCCGGGTTACCGTGCGACGCTCGACGGGAAACAAGTCGAGTTGAAGGCTTCGCATCGCGGGTCGGCGATGGTGGCGGTGACGCCGGGGCGGCATGAGCTGGAGTTAAGGTATGTGGGCACGGCGAAATTGTGGGCCGCGCTGGTGGTGAGTGGGCTGACGTGGTGCGGGTGGTTGGTTTGGATGGCGCGGCGCGTGCGGGTGGGCGCGCCGGCGGGTTGAGCGAGTCGCTTTCGGCGCTTGGCTCGCGGGGGGCGGGCGGTTTCTTTTTTACGCTCTCATGGTGAAGCCCGAACTTTTTTGGAAATTGGCGCGGTTTGGCGCGGTCGGGATCGGCGTGATGGTTGTGTTCATGGCACTCAACGGGGTGCTGGGGTTTTGGCTGAGCGAGCAGGTGGCGTTTCTGTGCGCGTATCCGCCGGCGGTCGCGTTGCATTTTTTCCTCAACAAGCGGTGGACGTTTGCCGATCAGCGCACGGCGTCGGCGCGGCAGATCGGCGAGTATGCAGTGATGGTGGGGGTGACGTTTGTGATCCAATGGGGCGTCTTCACGGCGCTGCGGACGTGGACGACGTGGCCGGGTTGGTTGGCGGCGGGCGCGGCGAATGTGGCGCAGATGGCGGTGAGTTTTTTGATGATGCAGGTGCGGGTGTTTGCGGCAGGGCGGGGGATGCGTGAGGAGAAGGAAGCTGGATTGCCGCGTCGCTCCGCTCCTCGCAATGACCGGAGATTGGGTCGGGGAAGGTGGGCGTATGGCGCTGTCATCGTGATCGTGCTGGGGTGGTATGGTTATGTGGGAGTGCGGACGAATCCGGGGCTGATCCATGGACAACCGGTGGCGCTCTATGACCGATTGACGGAGGGTTTCGTCGCGGGGCAGACGCATCTGAAGCTCGTGCCGGATCCGCGGTTGAAGACCTTGGCGAATCCGTGGGCGGGGGCGCAGGGCATCCCGCGCGCGCACGATGCGACGTATTTTAATGACCGCTACTATGTCTATTTCGGGGTGGCGCCGACGGTGGTGGTGCTGGTGCCGTGGCGGGTGTTGACGGGGACGTTTTTGCCGGACGGCGGGGCGACGGGGATTTTTTGCGCGGCGGGATTTTTACTGGCGCTGGGATTTTACCGGCGGTGTGAGCGGAGGTTTTTTCCGGGACTGGGCGCGGGATGGGTTTTTATTTTCGGGCTGATGCTCGGGCTGGGGTCGTTCGTGCAGTTTGAACTGCGGAGCAAAGATTTTTACCAGGTGCCGATCGCGTGTGCGTGGGTGTGCGGGCTGGGGATGGCGCATGCGTTGCTGACGGCGGCGCTGGCGCGGGGATGGCGGCGGCAGGCGGCGGGGTTGGCGTTGGCGAGCCTGTGCGGCGGGTTGGCAGTGGCGGCGCGGCCGAACCATATTTTTGCACTGAGCGCGGTGGCGATCGCGGGCGGGTGGCTGGCGTGGCGACGGGGGCGCAGCGGTGGGGCGGGGTGGTTGCTGGCGGCGAGCGCGGGGCCGGCGGCGCTGGTGGGCGCAGGAATCGCGGCGTATAATTTCGCGCGGTTTGGGTCGGCGCTGGAATTCGGGCTGCGGTATCAGTTCGCGGCGGTGGACATGCGGGAGATCACGCTTTTTGGGCTGGAGCGGGTGCGGCTGGCGTTTGCGGGCTACGTGATGGCGGGGCGCGAGTATGCGCGGTATTTCCCGTTTATCCGGCAGACTTCGGAGAACATCGGGCTGCTGACATGGGCGCCGTTTGCGCTGGTGGCGTTGGCGTGGCCGTTGACGTGGTGGGCGGGGCGGGGGCGCGCATGGCGGCTGGGCGTGGGGGCGCTGTGGTGGGTGGCGGTGGTGAACTTCGGTTCGCTGATGTTCTACTATTATGTTTTTGACCGCTACGTGTTGGATTTTTTGCCGGGGATGATGCTGGCCGCGGTTGTGATGGTGTCGGCGTGGTTGGCGACGGCGCGGGGGGTGGGGCGACGGATCGGTGTGGGGGCGGTGATTGCGCTGTTGGTTTATACGGGCGTGCATTCGCTGGTGCATGGATTGCCGTCGGCGACGTGGCCGGAGATGCGCTGGCTAGCGGGAGTGATGAACCGAGTGCCGGCGGCGTATGAACGGATCGCGGGCGTGAGCTACGGGGCGGCGGAGGCGGAGGTGGAGTTTGCAGCGGGCACGGCGGCGGTGCGGGAAGTGTTGCTGGCGACGGCGCGGGGGAAGTGCGTGTTGACGGTGCGCTATCTCGGAGAGCGGCGCGCGGAGGTGCGGTTTGCGTCGGGCGAGACGGTCGGGCCGGCGAGCGAGCCGTTTGAATTTGAGCCGGGGCGGCGCTACCGGTTGCGCGTGGATCTGGGGTCGCTGTATCCGCCGGCGGGGCACGCGGCGTATGGCGGGCGGGATGAGACGGAGGTGAAGTTGCTCCTGCGGCGCGTCGATGTGCGGCTGGACGGGCGAGAACTGCTGCGATTTGCGTCGTCGTTTCCGGATTCCGAGCCGGAGAAAATCGAGTTGGGGCGCAACGCGGCGGAACCGAGAGCGGCGGCGTTTCGCGGGAAGCTCGCGCTCGTGGGACGGGTGGGTTTGCCGGACGTGGGCGCGGTGGTGCCGATGGGCGAGCGGACGGGGCCGGTGCGGCTGCGGGTGCGGTTCCCTGAGTTTCGCGCGCAGGTGGGGCAGCCGTTGATCGCGACGGGGCACGCGGGGGCGGGGGATCTTTTTTATGTGTTCTATGCGGGGCCGAACCGGCTGCGGTTTGGGCACGATGCGTGGAATTTTCCGGGCTATGAGACGGCGGATTTTTTCTATGACCCCGAGGTGGAGCACACGGTGGAGGTGGACATGGGTTCACTGCATCCGGAGGCGACGGCGGCGGAGTTGCACGCCGGGCGGGCGCGGTTGCAGGTGCGGATGGATGGGCGCGAAGTGGCGGACGTGGCGCGGCCGTTTAACCCGGCGCGGGCGGAGGAGGTTTTCATCGGGCACAACGGAATCGGGGCGAGCACGGCGGAGGTGAATTTTTCCGGCACGCGGCTGGCGTATGCACGTCCGGGCGTGTGGCTGGCGGCGCCGACGAGTGGGGCGCGGTTGGTGACGGTGAGGTTGCCGGCGAAGCGCGTGATCGGCCGGAGCGAGCCGTTGCTGGTGACGGGGCAGACAGGGGCGGGTGAAGTCGTTTTCGTGAAATATACGGATGCGGGGCACGTGCAGATTGGCTACGACAAGTGGAGCGTGGGCGGGCCGGTGAGTGCGCCGATCGCGGTGAGGGTAGGACAGGTGCTGGAGATTGAGATGAGCCTCGGGGCGCTTTACGGCGCGGGGGTGTTTCCGGTGGAGACGGTCGAGGCGGAGGTGCTGCGGCGATTGAAAGAGACGGTGCTCGTGCGGGTGGACGGGCGCGTGGTGTTGCGGCACGCGGGGGAGAGTTTCCCAGCGGGACCGGAGCAGATTCGGGTGGGCGTGAATGCAATCGGCGCGTCGTCGTGTGCGGAGAAATTTTCGGGTGAGATCGTGAAGACGGAATTCCTGGGGGCGGCGGAATTGCCATGAAGGCGGGGTTTGATTTCTAACGCCAAAACCAGAGGCTGAAATTTTCACGCTCGTTCGTTTTCTTCGATCTATGTCGCCGTCTTCGCCCCTCAACCCTTCGCGAGTCGCTCGTCCCGAGTGGGGGCTGCGCTTTGGCGTGCTCTTGGTCGCGCTGGGGGTGGCGTGGTTCTATTATTGGACGGTCGAGTCGGCGTCGGCGAATTTGCATCTGAAGGGACAGAAAGGGGATTACTACAACTTGCTGGTGGATGGCTTTGCCGACGGGCACCTCTACATGAAGGCGGACCCGGACCCACGGTTGCTCTCGTTGCCGCCGGCGGAGCGGCCGGGCAATGCGCCATTCATGCTCGATGCGAGCCTCTACCAGGGCCGCTACTATCTCTATTTCGGAGTGTCGCCGGTGATGCTGCTCTACCTGCCGTATGCGCTGCTGACGGGGAATGACATGCCGGAGGCGCTGGCGGCAGTGATCTTTATGCTGGCGGGATTTGGTTTTGCGACTGCGTGGTGGTGGGAGGTGCGGCGGAAATATTTCCCGCAGTTGGGCGCGTTGTGGGTGCTACTGGGAGTATTGGCGATCGGGCTGTGCACGGCGGCGCCGTCGGCGCTGCGGCGGCCGATGTTTTACGAGGTGGCCATTGGGGCGGGCTATGCGTTTACGATGCTGGCGTTGTGGGCGGTGACGCGGGCGTGGCATCGGCCGGGGCAGCGCTGGTGGTGGCTGGTCACGGCGGGTGTCGCGGTGGGATTGGCGGTGGGATCGCGGGCGAATTTGGCACCGGCGGGGCTGGTGCTGCTCGTGGCGGGAGCGACGGGGATTACGTGGCGCGGAGCAGTGAGGGGAACACGGGTGCGGCTGTGGGTGGTGGGGTTATTGGCGGCGGGTGGTGGCGCGGGTGCGGTCGGGGCGGGGTTGGCGGCTTACAATTATGCGCGTTTTGGGGACGTGACGGAATTTGGCCATCACCATCAGATCGGGACCAATCCCAAGCAGATGTTTCGCGGAGAAAATCTGCGGTTTAATTTTACGCTCTATTATTTGAAACCGCCGGCTTTGAACGGTTATTTTCCGTTCGTGGCGCCGGCGGATGAGGCGGCGAAGCCGTCGGACTATGTGGGCCGGGAACACGTGCACGGTGAATGGCTGTGGACGCTGGTGGTGGGAGTCGCGGCGCTGGCCGCAGTGGCTGGTTTGTGGTGGCGTCAAAATTCCGGGCGGATGGGCTGGGCGGGCGTGTGGGCGTTGCCGGGGCTGTTGTTTGCGGGCAATGTAATCGTGGTCGGGCTGACGGGCGTGCGGTCGAATCGCTATATGCTGGATTTTCATCCGGCGCTGGTGTTGGCGACTCTGATGATGCTGGGGATGGGACTGGCGCGGCGGGGAGGCTGGAGTTGGGTTTTGGGCGGCGTAGTCGCTGTGTTGGTGCCGGCGGCGGCGCTCTTCAACGTGCTGGCGAGTTTGCAGGTGCATGGATTTTTCAGGAGCACGGCGCCGGAGCTTTATGCGAAGATCGCGGCTCGAGCGGATGGACTGGTGTGGCCGTGGTTGCGGGGGGAAGCTGCGGCGGTGGGCGACCGTGAGGTGGTCTTCGGCTGGCCGAAGGGTCGGCGCACGGTGCGGCTGGAGCCGTTGCTGACGGCGGGAACGAAGGATTTCCGCGATGTGATTTGGATTGAATACGATGCCGGTGACCGCGCGCGTTTTGTTTACCAGCACGGCGAGCACGGGGAGGTGAGTGGCGATTGGTTTTCGTATGATGAAGGGGCCCGGACGCAAGTGACGCTGGCGGGCGCGCTGCTCCTGCCGGGAATTTCGCATCCGTGGTATGGCGACCGCGGAGTCGATGCCAGGCGGGCGTTGAAGCGCCGGCTACGGGTGAGCGTCGATGGTCACGTGCGCTTCGAC
This sequence comes from Opitutaceae bacterium, assembly GCA_025355125.1. Lineage (GTDB taxonomy): Bacteria > Verrucomicrobiota > Verrucomicrobiia > Opitutales > Opitutaceae > Tous-C4FEB. Next base: position 5,786 of record JANXLP010000477.1, read on the forward strand.
CGGGATGTGGTGAGCTATGATTCGTCGCCGCGACTTTTTACATGGGGCCAGTGGCGACAGACCGACGGGAAGATCGTGGTTTCCTCGGGGCGGATCGAGCGGCCGACGGTGCGGGCAGTTAACGATGCGTGGCTGCGAGAACGCGCCGAGGGCGTGGGCGCGTTGCGGTTAAAACTGGAATTGCCCCAAGACCGTTTTGGTTGGACGGAGCCTCTGGTGCAATCGGGCGGACCGAGGGGATTCGATACGCTCGCCGTCGAGTATGTGCGGCCGGGATATGTGCGGCTGATGCATGACCAGAAGGGAGGCGGCGGGCGGTGGTCGGAGGAGTTTGCCGTCGATTATGCGCAGACGCAGGAGATCGAGGTAAACATGTCGACGGCTTCCGAGCGCGAGTTGTGGGCGGAGGTTGACGACGTGCGTCCGGAGCAGGTGCGGAAAGATTTATTGAGTGTGCGCTGGAATGGACGTGAGGTTTTCCGGCCCGATCTGCCGGTCCTGCCGAGTGAAATTTTGAGCGTGGCCTTGGGGGTGAACGAATGGAACTCGTCGAGTGTGCGCACATTTTTCGCGGGGCGACTGATCGAATCGCCACGGCTGCAGCCAATGGGCGGACTGAAGCCCGGCGTGTTGGTGGGCCGGATCGCCGATTGGGAATTTTTCAAAGGTGAGCGCGGGATCTGGCTGCAACTGAAACGGAATGACGGCGAAACCGCGGCGATCATTTGGCAGCGAGTTAAGGAATCGGGGATGATCCGGCTGGGTTGGGTGGAAAAGGGATCGGTGCGTTGGTTGGCGTGGATGCCGCCGGGGGATGCGGCGGCTTCGTCGGTGCGCCTGCAAATTCCCGAGGTGAACGGGAAGGCTGAGAGCCGGGCCGGCTGGATCGTGATGGATGTCCGCGGGCAGGCGGTTTCGGCGTGCAAGTCGGATTTTTTTGGCAAAGGGAGCGTGCATGCCTGGGGGATAAATCACGGGGATTGGAAAGCGGTGGCTCCGGCGCAGAGCGGGGAATGGCAGGCCGGCGGAGAATTGCGGCTGCCGGGACGATTGCAGATCCGATTCCTGCTGCCGCCGGGAGGATTCGCCGGAGCCGATCCCTTGATCTCAGTCGGACGTGCGGGCGCGGCGGATTCGATTTTTTTGAAGGGCCTTGGTGGTGGTCGCTATACGCTCGGGTTGGACCATTGGGGCTTGGGTGCGATTGGAACGGCGCCGTTTGAACTAAAGCCAGGGGACGTGCAGACGTTGGTGATCGAGTTGGGATCACTCGATCCGGAGAGGGGTCAGCCGCGAGATAGGGTGCGGCTGATTCTGGGTGGCCGCGTGGTCATGGATGCGGCGCAGGCGCTCTATCCGGTGCGTCCGGAGGACATTGTTTTTGGTCAGAACCCGCACGGGATGTCCACGAGCAACGCGGTTTTTCGCGGCGAGATTATCTCGGTGCAGACACACGTGGCTGCCGAACCGAAGCGGTAACGGGTTGTTCAAAAACTCTGGCCGCGTTCTTCGGGAACGATGCGGCGAAGCGTGTAGGTGTCGGATTTCGCGAGGACGGCGGTGTGGCGGCCGAGGGTGGACCAGGGGTCCCACGGGGCGGCGAGGAGGCGGCCGCTGATGCCGTCGGAGTCGGGGGAGAGGAGCCATTCGACGAGGCCGAGGGCTTTGTTAAGAGAGGCGCCGCCGGAGGCTTTTTGTTTCACGGCGGCGGCGTATTCGGCGGGGCCGGCTACGGTGGGGCCGAGAGCGAGGACTTCGTCGGTGAGGCGGGTGTTGATCGCGCCGGGGGCGATGGTGTTGAGGTCGATGGGCTGGTCGCGGAGTTCTTCGGCGAGGGTTTCAATGAGGCGGACGACGCCGGTTTTCGCGACGCCGTAAGCGGAGAAATTGACGCGGGGTTTGGTCGCGCCGCCGCCGGAGAAGGCGACGACTTTGGCCCGGCGCGGGGCGCGGGCGAGCAAGGCGTGGAAGGCGCGGAAGGGGAAAAACGTGCCGTCGAGATTGGCGCGGACAGTGTCGCTCCATTTGGCGGGATCGGCGGTGATGGCGGGGCCGACTTCGCCTTGGATGCCGGCGCAGCAGATGAGGGCATCGATGTGGGGCCACGTGGCGGCGACGGTGGTGGCGGCGGACTGGATTTGGGCCCAATCGGCGACATCGCAGCGGGAGGCGTAGAACGTGCCGGGGTTTTGGGCGGCGAAATCTGATTGGTCGGAGCGGGCGAGGCCCCAGACGTGGTGTCCGCGCGACAGGAGGTGAGTGGCGAGGGCGCGACCGATGCCGGTGCTGGAGCCGGTGAGGACGAGGTTCATGCGGGAGATTTTTCGCGGTAAAGGAAGCGGGCGAGGAGGGCCTTGAGTTCGACGCTAAGAAAAAGCGTGAGGGCCATGCCGGCGGCCATGCCGACCATAAGCGAGAGGGGGCCGGGGGTGGGGATGTTGAACCAGCGGCCGTGCAGGTAATAATTGTATTCGCGGATGAGCGGCTGATGGAGGATGAAAATTTCGAGGGAGTGGTTGCCTAGAAACGTGAGGACGTGCGACGTGCTGGCCTGCGCGGGCGGCGGCGCGAAGCGTTTCCAGAGAAAGACGAAGCCGGCCATGAGGGCCAAGGCGGCGATGGGGGAAAAGAAGATGAAACCCTGAAGGTAGGGCAGGTAGGCGAAGAGGATGAGCCCGCCGAAAAGAGGCCAATCGAGTTTGAGGGTGAGGCGGCCGTCGCGGAGGAGTTGGCCGATGATGAGGCCGGCGAAAAATCCGGGGACGCGGAGTCCGAGATGACCGAAGCTTCCGGCCTGGCCGGTGGTGAACATGGCGTAGGCGAAGGCCCAAGAAAACGCACCGCCGACGAAGATGAGACGGCCGAGGTCGTTGCCGAGGGAGCGCACGGCGCAGAAGACGAGGTAGAGCGTGATGATGAGCGTAATGAACCAGAAGGAATCATTGATGCTCATGGCTATGCTGTCGCCAAACCAGCCATGGATGCCGACGTAATGGAGGATCACGTTCGTCGGCGTGTAGTGATGCTGGAGGTAGTGGGAGTTCAGCGCCCAGTAGAGGGTGAGTGCGATCCAGTAGGCGGGCATGATGCGCACGAGGCGGCGGCGCATGAAGGCGACGGGAGCTTCGATGCGGGTGCTAAGGGCGAGGCCGATGCCGCTGAGGATGACAAAAATATCCACGCCGAGATCACCGTGTAGCAGATTTTGCCAGACGAGCACGCCGCCGGCGTGGTAGAGCACGATAAGGAGGATCGCGAGGCCCTTGAGTTCATCGAGCACGGGGATGCGACCACCGATGCGGGAGGGGAGCTCGATTTTGAGTTCGGGCATGGGGAGTGCGAGTAAGTGATGCGTGAGGCGGGGCAGGACTCAGAATTTCACGCGCTCGACGGCGTATCCCGGGAGGAGGCGCGGGGCTTCGCCTTTGGCCTCGGGGCTGTGGTCCATGATGAAGTAGCCGTCGATGCGCGGGTATTTGCGCTGGTCTTCGTCCACGAACAGGAGCTCGAAGCTGATGGAAGTGCCGTGGCGGCTCTCGTCGCGGCGGACGGAGACGAGTTTGAAACGGGAGCCGGTGCGGACGACATCGATGATGCGGCCGGCGGGATGGGCGACGTCTAGGTGCTTGGGATCGACCTCGGCCGGGAGTGACGCGACGACGGCGTGATCGCCGACGTAGGGCCAGCTGGAGGGGCGGTCATCGAGTTTGAAGAGGTAGCAGTCGCGTTGGAAAATATACTCGCGGCCGGGGAGCGCGTTGTAGGCGGTGAGGCCGTTGACGTAGCTGACTTTCACGCCTTGGCGCTGCCAGTAAACGAATCCGGCGATGAGCAACGCGACGAAAGCGGCGAGAAACCATTTCATGCGGAAAAATCAGACAAGCGCCGGCGGAGTTGGCGAAGGTTTTTCTCGGGGCGCTCGTCGAGGGGTGAAATAGAACTTGCCGGAGGTTGCGTTGGTGTATGCTTGCGGGCTCTGAAGCACACGACGGCAGATCCATCATCAGAACAGGGACGGCCCGCCGCGAGTCAGGCGCGCCGGGAAGCCTGGGCGCTCGGGCTGCTCGCGGTGGCGGCGGCGGTTTGTTTTTTTTGGACGACGGCGCAGCCGATGTCGGCTTTTTTCAGCAAGGAGCGCGCGGGTTACTACGGTGCGCTGACGCAGGGATTTCGAGAGGGGCATCTCCACGTGGCGATCAAGCCGGCGCCGGGTCTGCTCGCGCTAAAAGATCCTTACGATCCGGTGGCGAACGCGCCTTACCGTGTGCACGACATGACGCTCTGGCAGGGGAAATACTACATGTATTACGGGGTGTCGCCGGTGCTGGTCTTTTTCTGGCCGATGGTGGCGGTGACGGGGTGGTATCCGACGGAGGCGTGCGCGGTGGCGACGTTTTGCAGCGTGGGCGTGGCGCTCGCGCTCGTGCTATTGGGCGCGGCGAGGCGACGATTTTTTCCGACGGCGCCGTCCTGGGTGCTCGCGGCCGGGGCGCTCGTGATCGTGGGGGCGAACCCGGTGGCCCTGCTCACGCAGTTGCCGCAATTTTATCAGGTGCCGATCGCGTGCGCGTTTGCGCTGCACATGGCGATGTTGGGGGCGATCTACCGGGCGTTGGTAGGGGGGCCGAAGAACGGTTGGGTGTGGCTGACGGCGGCGAGTGTGAGCTACGGGCTTTCGGTCGGCGCGCGGCCCAACTATTTGTTGAGCGGATTCGCGTTGCTGGTGCCGTGGGCGGTGTTGGTGTGGCGCAGTCGTAATCGCGTGGGTGCGGGCGTGCGCCTGGGGCTGGCGGCGTTTGGTCCGGCGGTCGCGGCGGGAGTGGGGCTGCTGCTCTACAACTGGCTGCGATTCGGGTCGGCGGGTGAGTTCGGGATGAAATATACGCTCGGGGGCGAACGCATTCCCGATATCAAGTTGATGGGGCTGGAATATGTCTGGCCGCACTTGGGGGACTATTTGGTGAGGGCAGGAAATTGGGGGCGGTATTTTCCGTTTTTCTCGGCGCCAGTAGGAGTGCCGCATGGAGCTTTGCGCTACGGACCGTGGTTGCTGCTGATTCCGGCGGCGCTGTGGTTGCGGGGACGGGGTGAGACGCGCGGCGGGTCGGCGTTCGCTTGGAGCATCGCGGTGGCGGCGGGGGCGAATCTAGCGCTGTTATGTGTGTTCTTCGGGCTGACGGACCGGTATCCGCCGGACTTCGTGCCGGCTTCGCTGTTGCTGGCGGGTATCGGCGGACTGGCGTTGGGCGAACGCATTCGCACGGTGAGAGGCGCGGGCCTGGTCGGCGCGGTGCTGGCGGGGGCGACGATTTTTATCGCGATGGCGGTGTGGGTGAAACGCTTTCCGGATCAGGCGCGGGTGTTGCCGCTGGCGCGGTGGGCGAACCTGCCGACGGCGTGGTGGGAACAGTGGCGTGGAGAAATGCCGGGAGGGCTGAGGCTGGAGGTGGAACTACCGCGGGGCCGCGAAGGTTTGAGCGAGCCGTTGGTGCATAGCGGAGTGGCGGCGGACGCGAGGGATTGGTTGCAGATCGACTATCTGGCGGGCGACCGGGCGCGGTTGGGGTTTTTCCATGCGGGGCTCGGGCTACAGCGCGGGCGGGAGTTTGCGATCCCGGCGGATCGCCGGATCACGGTCGAACTGGAATGCGGTGCGTTGTTGCCGCCGGTCGCGCATCCCATGTTTAAACGCTGGTCCACGACGGAGCAGATGGTGGCAAGCCGGAGTCTGCAGGTGCGGGTAAACGGCAATGAGATGCTGGAAGCGGCGATGAGTTTCTACGAATCGACTCCGGCGGATCTCGTGATCGGGCGGATGGTGTCGGTGAGCGGTGGGGTGCAACCGGCGTTCACGGGGCGGGTGGGCAAGGTCGAGCAGGTGCCGGCGCGGCGGCCGGTGTTGGTGCCGGACGGCCGTGATCGGCGTGAGCCGGTCGAACTGAAGGTGTGGTTGCCGGCGGACAAGATGGCGGGGCGTGATCCGCTGGTGACGACGGGCGACGCGGCGAACTTCGACGTGCTCTACTGCGAGTATGCGGGGCTGGGAAAAGTGTCGTTCGGACTTTACCATCGGGGCTATGAAACGGTGGCGAGTCCGATCATGGATTTTGACCCGTTGGTGCCGCACACGCTCCAAGTTTGGCTGGGGTCGCTGGCGGACCCGGGGGCTGGGAAGAAAGTCGAAGCGAGTTTGCCGCCGGCGCTCCGGCTGACGGTGATTTTTGACGGCAAGGTGGCGTTGAACCAGGAGCAGATTTTTTATCCGGCGACGCCGGGGAGTTTGGTTTTTGGTCGGAACGTGCTGGTGCGCGACGTGGTGGGGCCGGTTTTCTCGGGGCGAATCGATGCGGTCAAAAACGTGGACCTTGAGACGTTGCCTGATCCGGGGCTGATGCGCAGCTACGGCGCCGTCGATATGACCGTGGTGTTTGCCCGCGGGGCACAGGGGGCGGCGGAGCCGTTGGTGGTGACGGGCGTGGCGGGCGCGGGGAATTTTATTTATCTGCGCTATCTGGAGGGCGACAAAATGATCTTTGGTTTCGACCACTGGGGCATCGGCGGGATCGTGGGGAAGCCGGTCGTGGTCGATACTTGGAAGCCGCACCGGTTGCGCATGACGATGGGTTCGCTTTACCCGCCGGGCGAGAATGTGGGCGAGTGGCGCACTCGGGTAAAAGTCTGGCTCGACGATACGGTGGTGCTTGAGGGCGACTATGCGTGCCATCCTTCGACGAGGATGGAAGTGCGCGTGGGCGAGAACGCTATCGGGGGATCGACGTGCGGCCCGAAATTTTCGGGGCAGATCCAGCGGCTGGATCGGGTGGCGCGACCGGTTTGGTGAGCCCGGCCCACGGGAGGCGCGTGGTCGTGATGATGTCGGCGGCGAGAGTGGGCGCGATGCCGCTGAGGAGGAGATCGTTGCGGCCGGGAACTACGGTGGAGGGCGAAACATCGAGGGGCGGCACCTCGGTGCGCCAGACGAGCTGATCTTCGAGGCGGAGTTCCACGGTGCGCTTCGCGAGGGCGCGAGCGTCGGCGCTGATCGCGGCGGGCCAGAGGCTGGCAGTGGCGGGAGGGAGAAGTGCGCCGGTAGCGAGGGTAAGGGTCTGAGGACGGTTGAGGGGCCAAGCGAAGGGGACGCTCCACGTTTCCGGGCCGGCGGTGGGGAAGAGGCCGATGCGAACGTGGGTGGACGAAACGCGCTCCACGACGAAGAGTTCGCCCTGATTGCGGTGGCCGAGCGTGAGTAGCGGTTCGCGGGTGCCGGCGGGCGCGGGGCGCAGAATGACGTTGAGCTGGATCGGGCCGTAGTGGGCGGGGTCGGTTCGGACGGTTGAGGATTGAGGGGCGGTGAGAAGCGGGCGTTCGATGCGGGTGATGGTGCCGGTGAAGCGGGGGCCGAATGCGTTGTCGTCGGGACTGGTGCCGATGTGTTCGACGCCGCGAGGCGGATGGAAATCGGCCCAACCATCGAGCACAGGGCGACCGTCGAGTGTCACGGTGAGTATGCGACGAGAGAGATCGCGATCGGCGGCGGGCGTGGCGCGGAGCAGCGGATGGTCGTCGGGCGGGAGAAAGCTGCCGTAGTGCAGGTCGAGGGTGTGAGGTTGGGCGAGATCCACGGATACGGGGCGGCTGGTGGGACCGCCGCGGCCGATGGATTCGAAGCCGAAGCGAAGTTGGCCGGGGGCGGAGTAGTAAACGTAGAGGAAATCCTGCTGTGATTGCGGGCCGAGGACGACGAGAGGTTCGACCTGGCCTGTGCGGTCTGGAGGAAATTGGAGATGCAGGCGAAGGGAGCGCGGTCCGTCGGAGGTCTGGTGTTCGCGGAGGTAAACGAAGGCGTTGAAGGGTCGCGCGAGACTGCGAAACGCCTGGGAGTGGACGGTTTTGAAATGATCGTATAGGGCTGCGGTTTGGCAGAGGCTCAGGGCGGTGCTCCAGACGAGCAGGACTCCGGTGGAAGCGAGGGCGAGTCGTCGTGGCCAGATCGTTGTCCAGGTAGCGACGCTCAGAAGTCCGATACAGGCAACGAGCGCGAGCATGGGCATGAAATCAACGGGATACCGGTAGGCCGAGCCGCCATACGCGCCAAGTTGGAGCAAATTGGCCATCCCTCCGACCGCGGCCAAAACCGAAAGCGGGCGTAGCGTGACCAACCGGTTCCACGCGATGGCCGCGAGACCGACGATGACGACGGGAGCGACCCACATGAAACCATACACTTGATCTGATTCTTCGTGGCCGGCGGGCAGCGCGAACGGCCCGGCGGCTTCGCCCGCGATGAACGGAAAATAATCCGTCCACCGGGCGCCTCCGACCAGGTAGCGGTGAAGGTTGAAGGCGAGATAACGGGTGCTCATCTCGCTCTCACCAGCGGCGCGGTTGGTGGCGACGAGTTGGTAGCTGAAACCGAATTCCAGGGGGTTCCCGAAGCGGAGGAGGTTCCACCCCGCGAGCAGGGCACCGATGATGATGAGCGGCGCGAAGACCGTGAGCAGCGAGCGGGTGTGTTGCGTGCTGGTGTGGCGCCAGACCTGAAGCCCGGTCCAGCCGGCCAACACGGCCACACACGGAGCGTAGTTGGGCCGGCAGCCCATAGTGAGAGCGGCTCCCGCCATGGCGACACCGAGCCATCGTAACCCAAAGGACGGGTAAGCCGCCGCGCAGACGAGGGCGAGCCAAGCGAAGCCCAGAAAACCGTAGGCGGCGGCCGACGGAATTTGGGTCATTTGCGGGAGATCGAGCAGCACCCAAAACCCCGAGCAGGCCGAGAGCAGAAGGATCGCGGGGGCGAGAATAAGAGGAGAAACTTGGCCGAACCAACGGCGCCAGATTTGAAAGAGGGCTACGGCGTAGCAGGTGAACCCTGCACTGCAAAAAATCCAGATGGCGGCGGCGTCGGAGAGATGGGTGCCGGTGAGCTTGAACCACGGCACGAGCAGGAGCGCCCACGGCACGATGCCGAAGTAGAGGTAGTAGCGCTGCTGGTAGAGCGAGACGTCGAGCAGGCCGAGCCCGCCATTTTTTGCGGGGTCGTAGGGATTCGGCAACGCGAGCAGGCGAGGGTCCGGGGCCTGCTGAAGGTGAGACTGACCGGCCGCGAGGGCGGAGGTGTAGGCTTGCGTGAGCTGACTATTGGGAGCGGCGCGCAAGCCGTGCTCGGGCAGGCCGGCCAAGGCGGCCTGCAACCAGAGCACGACCGTGACGCAAACGAGGACCGCGCAGGCGGCGACGATGAGGCGGATTCGGCTGGGATTCTCCGAGGGCATGGCCGCGGGTGAACCACCCCCGATCAATGGCGGCTGTCGTAAACCCAGCGGTTGGCTTCGAGCCAGCGGAGGGTGCGCATGATGCCTTGCTCGATGGTGAGTTTGGCTTTCCAGCCGGTGGATTGGATTTTTTTCGTATCGAGGAAGATGAACGGATTATCACCGATCCAGCCCTTGTTGCTGCCGGTGTGCTCGATCTTCGGCGTCACGCCGAGGGCGGCGCAGATGTAGCCGATGCTCTGGTTTACCTGCACGTATTCGGGGGTGCCGAGGTTGTAGATCTGCGTGTGGTGCTTCGCGTCTTTGGCGGTGGCGTTGCGGGTGACGTGGAGGATGGCATCGACGCAGTCCTGCACGTAAAGGTAGCTCTTGCGCTGGGTGCCATCGCCGAGGACGCGGAGGTGGCCGGGGTGTTCGAGGAGCTGCTTGTAGAAATCGAAGACGTGGCCGTGCGTGTAGCGTTCGCCGAGAATGGAAACGAAGCGGAAGATGTAGGCTTCGTCGATCTGGCCGCCTTCGGCGTAGGCGGAGATGAGACCTTCACCGGCGACTTTGCTGGCGCCGTAGAGGGAGGTCTGGATCGGGAAGAGATCCGTCTCGGGCGTGGGGCGCTCGGGGGTGACGAGGGCTTCGCCGTAGGTGGAACCGGTCGAGGAAAAGCCGATACGCTTCACGCCGTTGGCGCGCATGGCCTCTAGGACGTTGAAGGTGGCGATGGTATTTTGCTCGAGGTCTTTTCGCGGATGTTGCCAGCCGTCCTTGATGTCGGCGTTGGCGGCGAGGTGGAGGACGAAGTCGGCGCCCTCCATCGCGGCGGTGAGCGCGGGGAGGTCGAGGTTGTCGCCGCGGACGAGTTTGAACTTCGGGTGAAGTTTGGCACCGTCGAGGAAACGCTCCTGGCCGGTGGAGAGATTATCCCAACCGGTGACGGTGGCACCGTCCGCGAGGAGGCGGTCGGCGAGATTGGAGCCAATGAAGCCGGCAACGCCGGTGATGAAAAC
>JANXLP010000479.1 GCA_025355125.1 Opitutaceae bacterium
CCCTCAACGTCGCCGCCGATGCGGTGTGGGATGATCCGCAGGGCGCGATCATGCATGGCGCCATCGCGTGGCGCACGCGCCTGCTCGGCTGGCGCGGACCCTACGCGCTCGATGCGCTGGGCTGGCCGGAGCGGGCGAAGAAGCATTTTTCATATTGGGCATCTCGACAGAATGTTTCCCCGATCCCCGAGAAAATCCCGCCCGCCGACGCGAAGGACAACCTCGCGCGCAGCGAGACGGCGGTGCATAGCAACGGCGACCTGTCGAATTCGCACTACGACATGAACCTCGTCTATATCGACGCGCTCTTTCGCCATTTCCAGTGGACGGGCGATCTGGAGGAGGCGCGGGTCTTGTGGCCCGTGATCGAGCGACATCTCGCCTGGGAGCGGCGGTTGTTTCGCCGTGAATTTGGCCCGGATAAACTTCCGCTCTACGAAGCCTACGCGGCGATCTGGGCGAGCGATGATCTTCAGTATCACGGTGGAGGGACGGCGCACGCTTCGGCTTATAATTTTTACCACAACACACAGGCGGCGCGGCTCGCGAAGCTGCTCGGCCATGATGCGACGCCGTATGAACGCGAGGCGGAGTTGATCGCGCGTGGGATGCGGACGCAGCTCTGGCTCGCGGAGCGCGGGACGTTTGTGGAATACAAAGACTTGCTCGGGCGGCAGCTCGTTCATCCGAGTGCGGCGCTGTGGTCGGTTTACCACACGATCGATTCTGAACTGACGACGCGGGACGAGGCGTGGCAGATGACGCGCTACGTGGATCAACATCTGCCGCATCTGCCCGTGCGCGGTGCGGGTGTGCCGGGTGATGCGAACTACGCGATGTTGGCCTCGTCGGATTGGATGCCCTACACGTGGTCGATCAACAACGTCGTCATGGGCGAGAACGTCCACACGGCGCTCGCGTTTTGGCAGGCGGGTCGGCCGGAGGAGGCGTTTCAGCTGACGAAGAGCGCGCTGCTCGCGAGCATGTTCATGGGCATTTGTCCGGGAAATGTGGGCTCGATGAATTACCTCGATGTCTATCGGCGTGAGTCGCAGCGCGATTTTGCGGACGGCAGCGGCGTGCTCTCGCGGGCGTTGGTCGAGGGACTTTTCGGAGTGAAGCCGGATGCGCTGGCCGGCGTGCTCCGCTTCGAGCCGGGGCTGCCGGAGGCGTGGCCGGCCGCGAGTTTGCGGCATCCGCAGGTAAGCGTGACGTTTAAGCGGACCGAGAATGTGGATACTTACGTCGTCGAGCCAAAGTTCGGCCGGCCGATGGAAGTGCGATGCTCGATTTCCGCAGTGTGTGAATACGCGCGCGTGAAGGTGAATGGGCAGAACGTGGAGACGCGGCGGATCAAGTCGGCGGTGGCCGCGATGCGGCTGGAGATCATTTGTCCACCGGCGGAGCGTAGTGAAATTGCGATCACCTGGCTTGGCGAGGTGTGCTGTCCACCGCCGGAGTTTCCGCCGGCGCTGGCGCCGGTGGTGGCGCCGGTGGTGGCAGCGGCGCCGCTCGCGGCACCGAGAGGCCCGTTTGAAACGGTGGATCTCGCAGCGGTTTTCAATGACCGCGTGACGGAGATTTTCCGGCCGATGAAATACGTGTCGCCGCGCTCGCCGCATGCATCGCTGGCGTTGCCGGCGCAGGGAATCGGGGCGTGGGCGGGGCACGTGAATGCGATAGCGGAGATTGATGATGGCGGGTTGCGTGCGGTCGCGGCGGCGAATGGTGGGCGTCTCGTGCTGCCGAACGGCGTGCCGTTGGCGACGCCGGGGCTGGGGGAGGCGCGGAATGTTTTGTTCACGTCGCAGTGGGACAATTATCCGCGCGAGGCGACAGTGCCATTGAGCGGGAAGGCGCGACGGGCGTTTTTGTTGATGGCAGGTTCGACGAACTGGATGCAAAGCCGAATCGACAACGGCGAGGTCGTGGCGACTTACACGGATGGCACGACGGCGCGGCTTGCGCTGCGTAATCCCGAGACGTGGTGGCCCATCGACGAAGATTTTTTCACAGACGACTATCAGTTCCGCATCGCGGGTCCGTTGCCGACGCGAGTGGATCTGAAGACGGGTGCGGTGCGCGTGGTGGATGCGGCAACGTTCAAGGGGCGTGGCGGCAAGGTGGCGGGCGGCGCGGCGACGGTGCTGGAGCTGGCGCTCGATCCGACGAAGCCGCTACGCTCGCTCACGGTGCGCGCGCTGGCGAACGAGGTGGTGATCGGGCTGATGAGCGCGACGCTGGAGCGGTAGGGCTGCGCGGGGGATGGCGCAGAGCTGTTGGACGCGAATAAAAAGGGCTTTACGGATAGTGGAATGCGGGAGTTTTTCTTCAGGCCGAGCTGCGACCTTTCGGAATGTTTTGCCACAAAAAGCACAAAAATTATCGCTGGCTCCGTTGGCTTCTCCCGCGCGCCCATAGGCGCGATCACGACTGGGCCGAAGCCCGTTTTTTCTGTGCTACCTGCGCTTATGGCCTCTTCCGCCTCTCGCTTGAGGAATATAGCAGTGCGGATGCAGAATTCTACCTGTTGAGATTTATTCATAAGAAAATTTTTCCGGATTCTTTTTTCGAGCAATTGAATTCAGCATCCGGATTGTGCCGCTCTTGAGTCGGCCTTACCGCTGCCGGATCATCTTTCCGTCCGGCGTGAACTCGAAGGCGGCTGATCGTTCCACGTAGCCTCCGAAGCCGTTCTTGGCTCGGTAGGAGATGATCACCACGATCAGATCCGACTCCTTAACGACACTTGAGTTAATCTCGTCATAGGATCCGGGGTCACGCAGTTGGCTAACAATGACCGCTCGCGCTTTGTTTTCTGCTTCTGACCCCGGGTCTGGGAACAGGGTGGTGTAGACCATAATGGCGGCGAACACGACAATAGCGCCGATTATTAGGCACCCACAGGCGCCGGCACCGGAGTTTGGACGAGAGCGAAAGGGAGTGGGCTTCATGGGTGGTAAGGATGTTTTGGAACCGGCACGGCAAGCATCGCCGAGACCTTTGGCCTTCCGGTTTTTCCGATAGAGGATTTCCGAATCGAGCGGGTGCTTCAGGAGGTGTTTCCGCTATCGACCAGGGGCTCATTCAAACGCGGCTTGGGCACGCAGACATAGCGACGGTCATCGCTCCACCAGCAATCGGCGGGATGCCAGATGGGAGCTGCCGGCAACCCCAGGGCGTCCGTAACGGCCTGTAGGGTGGTTCCGCATGGGGTGCCATTTTGGAAGGTCCGGATTTCCGTGATGATCCATTTGGGAGGGCCGCTATCCGGCATGTATTTTTGGATTTGGACGGTGCAGCGTTCGGGTGCGTTGGCCCGGTAGAAATACGCGGAACCATCCAGCACCGAAATAACATGCACGGAGTATCCCGCGCAGTTTTGTTGGAGCGCAGCTTCCTCAATGAGTTGCTCGTGGGTGGTGATCGGGGCCACTGCTGCGGTTCCGGGAAAGGGCGGCCGGGGAAACGGTTCGGGCCGCGTCGGAGCCCCGAATGGCCTGATCCGATTCGGCAGGGTGGGCAGGTTGTCCAGTTCGGCCGATGTTTTGAAGGTGCGAAACAGGAGCGCCGACTTCCTCACTTGGCGGTGAAACCAGCGTAAGCGTTCAACTTGGACATGACGACGGGAGGTTCAAAAACTTGTAGAGTGAGGGGATGAAAGAATCCAAGGCCGGGGAATCAGAGAGGAAGGGGAAGCGCGGAAGGCAGCGGACGCGAAGTGAGCGGGAGCAAATG
>JANXLP010000216.1 GCA_025355125.1 Opitutaceae bacterium
GCCATATCTAATTACATAGCAATTACTAGGCCAGGTATCAGCCTAAGTCCGACAGCCTGCTAGCCTGGGACACCACCGCGCCAACCGTGGCCTTCAAACCCGTGCTCGCCCCCACCGCGCGCACGCCCACGCAATTCGCCGCGCAGGAACCCGGCAAGGTTTACGCCGCGCTCAACGCCGGCTTCTTCGGCGGCAACCAGTCGTTCTCCCTCGTGCAATCCGCCGGTGTCGTCGCCTCGCCCAACGTAAAATCCCTCGCGCGCACGTTTCAGGGCTCCTCCGTTTCCTACTACCCGACACGCGCCGCCTTCGGCATCACCTCTTCCGGCCGCCTCACCACCGATTGGATTTACAGTATCGGCACCGGCAACACGCCGATCCTCGCCTACCCCGCGCCCAGCCCCAACCGCCTCGGTCTCGCCCCGCAACCCGTGCCCTCCGCCGCGTTTCCCGTCGGCGGCGTGCCGTGGATCATGGAGCACGCCATCGGCGGCTCGCCCATGCTCATCAAAGACGGCGAGGTCCGCGTGACCGACGCCGAGGAGCTGATCGACATCAACAACCTCACGTCCCGCGCCCGCTCCGCGATCGGCTACACCGCCTCCGGTATCGTGCTCCTCGTCGCCGCCGAGGGTGACAACTCCCCCGGCCCCGCCGGCTTCAACCTCGTCCAATTTGCGGATCTCCTCCGCTCCCTCGGTTGTTTCGGCGCCGTCAATCTCGACGGCGGCGGCTCCACCTCCCTCGTCGCCGGCGGCCAACGCACCGTGCGCCCCAGCGACGGCACCGAGCGCGCCGTCATCTCCGCCCTCCTGTTCGTCGATCCCGCCGGTGCCAACGCGCCCACGGCCGCGCCGCAGATCGCCCACCAGCCCTGGGATACGCCCGTCGCCGCCGGCGCCACCGCGACGCTTCAGGTCGCCGCCACCGGCGGTGGCCTCGCTTACCACTGGTCGCGCGACGGCCTCGCCATCCCCGGAGCCACGCTCGCCAGCTACACCCTCGCCCCTGCCTCCGCCGCCACCGCCGGCGCCTACACCGTCACCGTCACCAACCCCCTCGGTGCCGTCACGAGCCGCGCCGCCGCAGTTTCCGTAGTGTCCTCACCGCCCGGCGAAATCTCCAACCTCTCCACCCGCGCGGACTCCGGCCCCGGTGCCGACGTGCTCATCGGCGGCTTCGTCCTGCGCACCGCGCCCGGCACCATCCTCGCCCGCGGCATCGGCCCCGGCCTCGCACCGTTCGGCGTGACTGGCTTTCTTGCCGACCCACACATCGAACTGCTCACCGGCGCCGGGGTCTCGCTGGCCACCAACGACAATTGGAACCCCGCCACTATCGTCCCCGTCGCCGCGTCCCTCGGCGCTTTCCCCCTTTTGCCCGGCAGCCTCGATGCCGCGCTCGTTCAATCCGTCTCTCCCGGCGGGCACAGCGTCGTCGCCTCCGGCCTTGGTGCCACCCCACGCGGCAACGTCCTCATCGAACTCTACGACGCCTCGCCCGCCGGCTCCGGCCGGGGCGTGCTCGCCAATCTCTCCGCGCCCGCCCGCATTCCCGCCCCGAATGGCGCGCTCATCGCCGGCTTCGTCATCCGCGGTCAGGCCGCCCTCACCGTCCTCATCCGCGCCGTCGGCCCCGCGCTTTTCGGCTTCGGCCTCACCGATGCACTCCCCGCCACGCGTCTCTCGCTCGTGCGCGACGGCGAGACCCGCTTCACCAACACCCGTTGGTCCTCTGCCACCAACGCCCTCGAACTCCGTGAAGCCGCCCGCCGCACCGGCGCCTTCGCGCTCTTCCCTGGCAGCGCCGACTCCGCCCTCCTCGTGACCCTCCCACCCGGTGCCTACAGCGCCGTGGTCGAATCTCCTTCCGGCGCCGGCGGCGTCGCCCTCGTGGAGGTTTACGAGCTCCGTTAGAACGCTCAGTCCACTTCCCGCACGTGCGCCGGCGGCGGCGCTAGCTTGCCTTTCCGTTTCACCGGCTCGGCCGCGATCATCTTCCGTTTCTCCTCGTTGCGCGTGAGTTTCCGCAACTGCGCAACCTGCGCCTCGAAATCCGCCGGCAACGGCGCTTTCAGATCGAGCACTTTGCCCGAGATCGGATGCGTCACGACGATGTGCTCGGCATGGAGCATCACGCGCTGTGGCTGCTTCGGCAGGCGCGGGTCAGGCTTCCAACCATAGATTTCATCGCCCAGCACCACGTGCCCGAGCGCCTTCATGTGCACGCGAATTTGATGCGTGCGCCCCGTGTGAATCGTGCAGCGCATGAGCGTTGCAATCTTCCCGAAGCCTTCCACCACCGCCCAATCCGTGTGCGCATCGCGCCCGCGACCGCTTTCATCCTCCTCGTCGATGGCGGTCATCTTGTGGCGATGTTGCTGATTGCGCCCGATCGCCTTCTTCATGCTGCCGCTCAACAAGCCCGGCGCGCCCGTCACGAGCGTGAGATATTCCTTCTGGAGTTCGCGTTCCTTGAACTGCTCCGCGAGTCCACGGTGAGCGAGATCGCTCTTCGCGACCAAGATCACACCCGACGTCTCGCGGTCCAGCCGATGAACGATGCCCGGCCGCTCGACGCCACCCACGCCACTGAGCTTGCCCTTGCAGTGCGCGAGCAGCGCGTGGACGAGGGTATCGTCCCGCGTGCCTGCACCGGGATGCACGACCATTCCCGCGGCCTTGTTGATCGCGAGCATGTGTTTGTCCTCGTAAATCACCTCGAGCGGGATCTCCACCGCACGCACTCCGGACGGCACGAGATCGGGGAAACTAAAAGCAATCGTCATGTCGCCCGATACGCTTTGATCGCGCGGAATCGCCTTTCCATCCATGGTCACGAGCCCTGCGTCGAATGAGCGGTGAAACGCCACCCGGCTGTGCTCGGGAAACGCTTTCGCGAGAATTTTGTCGGCGCGGGCCGGACGGACGGTGGGCGGAATGGTGTAGGTTTGCTCGGTCACAAAGGTAGGCGGCCGGATCGGCCGTCCATCACCATTGCGAGCCGGTCGATTTCCGCGAGCCACTTCTGTCGGACGGCCACCGGCACATCCGCGACCGCCCAACCGTTGCGCGCCAACTGTGCGAGCTCCGCGCGCGAAAAACCACCCTCGTTCCCAAGCGCGAGATACTCATCGCTCACCCGGTTCGCAAAGACCAGCGGGTCATCCGTGCTGATCGTGCAACGCACGCCCGCTGCCATCAGCTGCCGCAGGGGATGCACCGCCATCGACGGCACCACCTGCAACTTCACGTTACTGATCGGACACGTGTCAAAAGTCACCCCGCGCTCCCGCGCCAGTGCCACGACCGCGGCGTCCTCGATCGCCCGGATACCGTGCTGCACGCGCGACACCCCGAGCACTTCGATGGCCTCGCGCACCCGCGCCGCCCCGTCGAACTCACCCGCGTGCGCCTTCGTCACCTTGCCCGCCGCCCGCAGCCGCGCCCAGATCTTCGCCGTCCACGGCTCCGTCGGCACCGCCTCGTGCCCGTGTAAATCGACGCCCGCAAGTTCGTCCCAGTTCACCAGATCGTCGATCACCGCCCGCATCGGCCCGGTGTAATCAGTCCGCAGCATCCCGGCAAAAATCCGCACCTCGAGCCCTGGCGGCACCGCCGCCCGGATTGCCGCGATGATCTCGCGCCCCGGCACCCCGATGAACTGCGTGACCGGCAGGTGAAAACTCGTCTCCACGTAGCGCACGTTCTCCACGACATGCTTCGCAAACATCACCCGCGCCGACTCGTAGTAACGCTCCGCAGAAACAAACCACGGCAACGCGTGCCCGAGCAGAATCTCATCAAACTTCGGAAAACTGGGAAACCGGTAGTCCGGCGCATGGAAGAAAGGTGCGGCCGGATACTTCTCCGGCTGCCACGCCATCAACAATTCATAGGGCAATCCCGCCTCAAGGTGCAGGTGCGTCTCCGTCTTCGGCAACGCCTGGACAATGGCGTCGAGCGTCGTGCCCGTGATGCTCATGGGTTACTTCTTCCCGAGCAGATAATCCGGATTCAACTTGTTCAACGCCTTCGGCACGAAAATGCCGTCCTTGCGGATGAGTTTGCCGTCGAACCAGATTTCGCCGCCGCCGTATTCGGGACGCTGAATGCACACCATGTCCCAGTGAACCTGCGATTTGTTGCCGTTGCCCACACCGTCGTAGGCCTGTCCGGGCGTGAAGTGGAAGGAGCCCGCGATCTTCTCGTCGAAAAGGATGTCGCGCATCGGGCTGAGGACATGCGGATTGAAGGCGATGGCAA
>JANXLP010000221.1 GCA_025355125.1 Opitutaceae bacterium
CGCTCGCCGCTGCCGCCGCCGCTACTGCGAGCGCGAACGCCACCGCGAACGTTCCGATCCCCGCCGTCGCTGTCTGATTCCATCCGCCAAGTTTAGCCGTTTTCTCCCGCCGCGTCCCCCTGTCAGAGTTGAACGCTTACGGTCTTCCCGCCATAACCACCGTCTGCTTCCGAAGAAACTACTCGCCAAGGATGAATGCAGAAATTGCGGCCCTCACCACTTCCCCGCCATCATCGAGCACGTAGTGCCCCACCTCCGGGTGGCGATGGACGGACGCATCAGGGAAAATTCGCCGCCACTGATCTAGGAAATGATCGTTGAAACAAAAATCTCGTCCGCCCCACACGATCAATTTTTGGTGTGCACTCAACCGCGGCAATGCCCGCTCAATTCCAGCAAGAGTCGCCCTACTGAGATGATCGGCCTCTAAGGGTATGTCTTGAACGAAAGCGTTCACTGCGACGCGGTCCGCCCAAGAGCAATATGGCAATAAGTAGCCGCGCTTTTCAGCAACCGCCAATTTACGGCTGTGCATCGACATCCACGTCGCCGGGCCTGCAAAGCCGTTCAAACCGCGGATAATCCCCTCGCCAACGACGGGCAACCGGCATACCGCGATCCGCGCAGGAATCTTGTCTGAGACAAATGCTGCGGTGTTTAGAATCGTGATTTTCCCAATCCGGTCGGGTCTGCGCGTAGCGAGTCCAAAGCCAATGGCCCCGCCCCAATCATGAACCACCAAGTGAACGCGGCGCAGGCCTAGCGAAGCGACCAACGCCTCGATGTCCGCTATGCGGGTCGCTAGCGAGTAATCGTAGTCCTGCGGCTTCTCGGAAAGCCCCATGCCGATGTGATCAGGGGCAATGCAGCGAACCTTCGGCGACAATTCCTGGATGAGGTCGCGGTAAAAAAAAGACCACGTGGGATTGCCGTGCAGCATGAGCACCGCCTCGTCGACAGAAGTGCCTTCATCGACATAACTCATCCGTGCGCCGCGTGGCGTGACGAACGACTTCGGGGCAAAAGGATAAAGTTTTGCCAGCCAATCCGGAATAGTTGGCGGGGCGTTTACCATTCGAGTGCGAGCATCAGGCAATTTAGGCCGCTTCCGATACCGAGAAGTCCCACACGATCTCCTGACTTTATTGCTCCCTGTTGTGCCGCGAGCGCCAGCGTGGCTGGCAATGAAACCGAACCCATGTTGCCTAGAGTCTCGAACGTAGAGAAATCTTTGTTCACATCGAGGCCGAGAGTTTCATAGAGTTTCCGACGGTGCATAGAGCCGACTTGATGGCAAATGAAGCGGTTGGCATTCGCAGCGTCCATGCCCGTGATCGCCGTAAAATCGTTCCATGTGGCGCGCGCGAGTTCTACGCCGGCAACCAAGAGTTGCTCGGAGTCGGTCTGCATCGCGAGGGCTTCTGCGCCGTGCGTGTCGCCTTGGCAAAGCGTGCTATGCTGGGTGGCGGCACGTGCGACTCCGCCGAGGAGTTTGTGGCCATGGGGCGACAAGTCTTTGTGGCAGACGACCGCGCCGACCGCACCTGAGCCGATCGTAAGATTGGCGAAGAACGGCTTGATCTCATTTCGCGTAAGCGGCTGTTCCCGTAAAGTGCTCAGCGTCTGATCGACGAGCGGACGGCCATGCTCGCCGGCGACTACCACGGCACAGCGAATTTGCCCGCTTTCGATCATCGCAGCGGCCACCGTGAGCGAATTCAGAAACCCGAGGCAGGCATTGGACACATCGAAAATCTGCGCCGTCGCCGGCAGGCCGATTTGCCTGTGCGCAAACGAGGCAGTCGCTGGCTCAAGCATGTCGCGCGATACAGCGGCGTGGATGAAGAGTTCGACTTGCTCCGCCTTCAGTGCGGATTGCGCGAGGACCGCTTTGCCCGCAGCGGCGCTGGCGTCGGACGGTCGCGTGCCTGTAGGCCAGACGCGACGCTCGCGAATACCGGTCATGAGTTCCAAGCGGCCGAAAGGAAGTTTCAATCGCTCGTAAAGCGGGCGCAGTTCTTCCTCGATGGCGGCTGACGTGAGGATTTCGTCGGGCAGAGCGACGGCAAGTGATTCGATGCAGACGTTGGCGAATCTCATGGCGCGCCTTGCTCCATTCGCATGGCGAGTCGGATGATCTCTTTATCGAAGAAATTACCGCCCAGGCCGGCATCGACGACGAGAGTTGCACCGTTGATGCCGCTGCTGCGTTCACTGAGCAAGAATACGGCGGTGTCGGCGACCTCTTGCGTCGAGAGATTACGCTTACGAAACGTGAGTTTCTCGGCGTAAAGATAGCTCTCCAGATAGCCGGGAATGCCGGCGGAGGCGCTGGTTTTGAGTGGGCCGGCGCCGACGACGTTAAAGCGCACTTCGCTGTCGACGCTGAATGATTTCGCGAGGAAGCGTGTGCAGGAATCCAGCGCGGCCTTGATCGGCCCCATGTAACCGTAGTTATCAGGAGTCACGAGCAGCGAAGAGATACCGATGGCCACGACCGACGCCTTCTTCGCGAGTTGCGATTTGAAAGCGTTCGCGATCTCCACAAGGGAGAAAGCCGAGATGGTGGTCGCCTGTAGAAAATCCGCGCGCTTCGTTTCGTGGAAGGCTTTGAAGCCTTCGCTGTAATTGGCAAACGCGATGGAGTGAACGATGCCGTGGAGGGGACCGTGTCCGGCTGCCGCGACTTCTGTGGCGAGTCGAGCTGCTGCGCCCCCCTGCTCCACGTCACATAGAAAAATCGGTTTACCCGCGAGTAAGGTCGCGAGCGACTGGCGTCGTATTTCCGAGCGCACGCTGTAAAGAACTTTGGCCCCCTGCTCTTCCAGCGATTTCGCGATAAACCAAGCGACGCTTTTGCGATTCGCCACGCCGAAAACCAGGAACGTCTTGCCGGTGACTTTCAGGAAATCACTCATGCCTTAGGCGCGCCTGCGGGCGTGGTCCAAGCGACGGTAAAATCAACGGTGAGCACGCGCTTTTCCGCGCTTTTTATGCTGCCGCTCATCATGGTGAAACCACCGAGTGATTCCCTCTTTTTGACTTCGATGATGATCGTTTCGCCTGGGTAAACGGGATTGCGGAAACGCACATCACTGATCTTGGCCATGAGCGGGACGCCGGCGTTGCTCCCCTGCCCCGCCTGCGCCTGACGAGCAAGAAACAGTGCTCCCGTCTGGAAAACCGCTTCGCACAGCAACACTCCGGGCGTGATGGGGGCGCCGGGATAGTGTCCTTTGTAGAATTCCTCGTCAGCGCGGAGCGTGCGTTTGGCAATCAGGCCATCGGCCGTTTCCGAAACGATTTCGTCGACAAACAAAAACGGCGGGCGGTGCGGAATGAGATCGGTGACTTGGCTCATAAAAATCAGGCGGAGGCAGAAATGGCAGCGGCTTGTTTCATCGCGAACAGATATTTGTCCACTTTGTTGGCGGTAATGACGCCGTAGTTAATCGTGCCGAGCCAGCCCGACATGATGATGCCCACGCTCCCGGCATGGAAGAGGCCGGGGAGCTTCTCCGAAAGATTCATCGAGACCGGCAGGCCCTCGAATTTCGTGCCAAAAGAGGTGCCGTTAAAGTGCGTCGTGTAGCGCTCTATCGTGCGTGGCGTCGCGGCTTCTTGCCAGTCGATCTTGGCGCGCACGTCAGGAATGAATCTTTCTAGAGCGACGAGCGACTCTTCGATCATGCGCTGTTTGTGCAACTCGTAGTCTTCCTCGGAGAGCGATTTCCAATCGGGATAGCGGCCGTTGAGCGAAGCGACGACGGTGAAGCGATCCGACCCGGGACGCGTCTCGGGATAGTAAACGGAAAACGTGCGGCTTGTGGTGCGAAAGTCCGTGAGTTCCTCGTTGCTATAAGCCGGCGCCGCAGAGGTGAAAACGAGGTCACCGATGTGCGGGATGCTGTCGCCCTTGCGGATACCAAAGTAAACCTGGCACGAACTCGTATTGATCCGCACAGCCTCGGCCTGGGTGACGAAATCCGCGGGAAAATTTTCCGCGCCCGCGAGCCGGAAAATGGTGTTTTTGATATTGGCGTTGGAGAGCACGGCCTTCGCGCGGATGACGCGGCCGTTGCCGGCGACGATGCCGCAGGCGACTTTCTGGCCGTCGCGATCCTCGACGAGAATTTTATCAACCAGCACTTTTTTGCGCAGCTCGACGCCGTTTTTCTTCAATTCTTCGACCATCTTCTCGATGAGCACGTCGGAGCCACCCCGGAAGGTGTAAACTCCCGCGCCCATAAAGTTGGAAAATACGATGCCGAAGGTGATTGCGGGGTCGTCGAAGTCGGAGCCGTTGGCGTAGGAGATCGGCTCCATCAACAGGCGATGCACATCGGCGCGATCGGGGAAAAAACGGTTCAACATCTGCCCGGTGGTCTCCGGGTTGTTGTCGAAATAATTCATCGCCCGTAGATAGTCGTAGAACGCCTCGACCTCGGCGCGCGGGAGCTTGAATTGCTCGACGAGGACGCGGGTGTAGTCCTCGCGCGTGAAAGTCGTCCACACGTCCATCTGCGGATTCACGAAACGGATATCCTTCAGCGGAACGATCGCGTCGGAGATTTCCTTTGTCCAGTAGCGGCGGCAGGACTTTATCATCCCGCTGGGAAAACCATGCAGCGAGATATCGAAGATATGCCCGCCCTTGCGGGTAAACCATGTCGCGAGGCCGCCAAATTGGTAGTGATGCTCGACGAGGAGCACGCGATGGCCGGCCTTCGCGAGCACGTTAGCGCCCGTAAGACCGCCTAAGCCGCTGCCGATCACGATTACATCATACTCGTCGGCGACACCTTTGAGCCAATCATAAGCCATGGAAGGGCCAAAATGAGCCGCCGACTCCGCAAAGCGCAACTCAGAGTTTGAGCGAGCGCAGGTATTTGAGCGATTCGGGGATGGAGCGAAGCGGGTCGGTCGTTTCGTCCTCAAGGAAGTAGTGTTTCACGCCGATTTTTTGGGCTGCGGCAAGCACCTCGGACCAGTTGATCTGCCCCACTCCGACGGCGACTTTGGCCGTCGCGGGGCTGCCACCGGTGTGCGTGCCGCGCGGGAAATCTTTGAGCATATCCTTTATGTGGAGCAACGACCAGCGGTCCGGATATTTGGCCAGCAATTTCGCCGGATCCTGACCGGTGATATAGACCCAGTAGACATCCATCTCGTAGGTCACAAGATCGGCCTTCGTATCGCGCACCAAGACATCAAACATCGTTTCGCCATTGCCGGCGGCCGATGGCTTGAACTCCAGGCCGTGAGGATGATAGCCGAACTGCAGTCCTTCTTTTTTGCAGGCGGCGCCCCACTCGTTGAATTTCGCCGCCATCGTGCGGACGGTCTCCTCGCTGAAGGGCTTGTCTTTGCTGACCGGGGGATAAGGCACGATCACATATTTAAGTCCCAACGTCTTGGCGTCGCGGATGACAGCCGCGATGTCTTTCTCAAAGAGCGCATAGCCGAAATGACCGCTGACGGGCGTGAAGCCGCGCGACTTCAGTTCAGTGGCGAACTGCTCGGGAGTCAGGCTGCCGGTGGCGGCGAGTTCGACCTCTTTGA
>JANXLP010000481.1 GCA_025355125.1 Opitutaceae bacterium
CGCGCGCGCGTGGCTCGGGCGATTTCAAAACGTCGTTGAGCAGCGGGAGGTTCACGACGTTGTGCCACTGGTGAACCCACAGGGCCTCGGTGAGGTTGTGGGCGTAGTCGGAAGATTTGGCGTCGAGGCCGGCGATCCATGTCTGCGTGGCGGCGATGACTTCGGCGGTGTCGTGTTTGCCGAGTTCGATCTTGGCGAGATTGCGGATCTGGTTTTCAGGGCGCTTCAGGAGGTCGAGGAGCGCGGGGATGGGCTGGCCGTCGATGGCGGGCGGTGTGGCGAGCGGGCGGCCCTCGTAGGTGAGGCGATAGATGCGGCCGTGGACGTGGTCGCGGTTGGTATCGCGCAGATGGCTCTGCAAATGGCCGATGAGCGGGTTGTGCCAGTCGATGACGTAGATCGCGCCGTCGGGACCGACGGAGGTGTCGATGGGGCGGAAATTTTTATCGGTGGAGGAAATCAGGTCGGGCTGGCGAACGCCTTTGATGCCGGCGCCGTCGTCCTCCAGTTTCACGCGGTAGATGCCTTGGAAGCCGATGACATTTGGGTTCAGATAATTTCCCCAATACTCTTCGGGGAACTGCGTGCTCGTGATGATCGTGCTGCCGGCGGAAGGACGCGACGGGCGGTCCCAGATGGTTTTCAGCTTCGGATGTTTTTCGGGGTAATCGATGCGACCACTGAAGGCGGCACCGAAGTAGGTGTTGTTGCCGGTGGCGTCGGTGATGATGTCGTTGCCCCAGTAATCGAAGGCGCGGCCGTGGGGATTCGCGAAGCCGTAGGAGGCGTAGGTCTCGAATTTACCGGTGCGCGGCTCGAAGCGGTAGAGCGCGCCGTCGAGATTGCGGACGGGCCCGAGGGCAGTCTCGACCTGCGAGCGGTGGAAGACGCCGTCGCTCATGAGAATCGCGCCGCCGGGTTCGTAGACGAGGGAGTTGGCAGTGTGGTGCGAATCGGCGGAATCGAGGCCCATGAGCACGCGTTCCTTGGTGTCGGCTTTGCCATCACCATCAGTGTCGCGGACAAACCAGAAGTTCGGCGCCTGCATGATAAGGACGCCGTCCTTGTAGAACTGAAAGCCGGTGGGGCAGTTCAGGTTGTCGAGGAAGTGCGTGACCTTGTCGGCTTTGCCGTCGTGGTCGGTGTCTTCGAGGATGAGCAGGCTGTCACCGATTTTGGAGGTCGGCGTGCGCTCGGGGTAGTTTGGCCAGACCGAGACCCAGAGGCGGCCCTTGGTGTCCCACGCCATCTGCACGGCCTTCGCGAGTTCGGGGAATTCTTTTTCGCTCGCGAACACATTGACCTTCACGCCGGGGGCGAGGGTCATTTTGGAGATCGCGTCCTCGGCGCTGAGGAACTCGTAGGTGCCGTCGGGATTGGTGCCGGGCTTGTTGGTGCCGAAGGGCGTGACCATGGGGACGGAGAGCAATTCCGGCGGGGTGGAGTCGCCCTTGGCAGCGGCCCAGAGCAGGCGGTCGCGGTTGGCGGTGATGGCGTCGCGCTGCGCCATCTCTTCCTGCATCACCTGGTAGTTGGTGATTTTTGGCTGATCTTTGACGGATTCGTAGGCGATCTTGGAGCGGTCGCCGTAAACGTTGTAGCCGTCCATCGTGCGATAGCGGTTGTGCCACTCCTCGTTCTTCGCGGTGACGGTGGCCTGCAGCTTCGTGAAATCGCCCGTGGGCGCGGCTTCGCCGAAGAGCGTCTGAAACATCACGGGGGCGAAGGCGGCGTCGCCGGTCTGGTTGAGGTGGACGCCGTTGATGGTGAGCGGCTGGCCGGCCTTGGCGGCATCGGCGTAGAGTTTCTGCGACGGGTTGTAGAGATCGACGAAGGTCACACCGGCGCGGTCGCCCGCGACCTCGGCCATGGCGGCGGCGTAGAGCGCGAGGTTTTTGTTATTCGCGGGCGGGACGACAAAGTTTTTGTCGGGCAGCGTTTCATTGGCGATGGGCGAGAAGAGGACGATATGCGGCGCGCCGCGGCTGCCGTAATTTTTCGCGCGGGTGTCGCGCAGGAACGCGTCGAGGTCGGACTTGAACTTCGCGAGACCGTCGGGGCCGGCGAACGATTCGTTGAAACCAAAAAAAGCAAAGATGACGTCGGCGCCGACTTTACCGAGCCATTCGTCGGGCGTGCCGAAATCTTTCGAGCGCGCGCGGGTGGTGAGTTCATCGCCGGTGACGGCGAGATTGCGAACGACGAGTTCGTGTTTCGGATATTTCGCGTAGATGAGCGTCTCGAGGGAATTAAAGTGCTGCATGCGATCGCCGAGCGCGTTGCCGATGACGGCGATGTGCGTGCCGGGATTCAGGACGAGGGGCGTGTTGATCGCGGCGGGGATGGCGGGGGTGGAAGAGGAGGAGCTAAGAGCTGAGGGCTGAGAGCTGAGAGCCGGACCAGGAGGCGTGGGCGCGGCGGTGGTTTTGGGCGCGACGGCGGCGGGCTTAGGGGGCTTGGGCGGGACATTGCCGCCGACGGGGAGGACTTTGCCGAGGGCGTGATCTGACGGGGTGATGCCAGTGCGGTAGCCGTCGAAACCGTAAGGACGCGGGGCGTAGGAATCGAAGGTGGCGACGTCGGCTTTGGCCGGGATGGCGAGGCCGGCGGTCCAGTAGGTGGCGTTGACGATCAGACGACGGAACGACTCGTTTTCGAAATCGGTGGCGGCGCCCATCGTGGTCGCGAGGATCTTGGCGGAGGCGCCGGACTCGGTCTTGTAGAGACGGGTCCAGACGATCGGCATCGCGGGCGAATTGACGGGCTGTTCGACCTTGGCTGCGGTCTTCTTGATGTAGTCGGCCGGAGTGTCGGTGGGGTTCATCCCTTTGAGGATGAGGCCGCGGAAAAGGATCTTCGCGTCGGCGGGCGGCGCAGCTTCGTAAACGTCGGTGGTGCCGAAGATCTCGGTCACGCCGTTCAGGAGCGGGTCGGAGGCGTTGGCGGCTTCGACCACGGCGCGAGTGGCCTCGACTTTGTGTTTGCCCCAGTGCGAAACCCACGTCTCGCCGAGGACTTGCTTGCCCCAGCCGCCGGCCGGCGGGGCTTTGCTGTTCCACGAGTAGGCGGAGAACGCGCTACCGGCGGGAAAGTTGAAGGCGTGCGTGGACGTGCGCAGGCCGATGACGGGCACACCGCGTTTAAAGGCAGCGTCGAAGTGCTTCATCGCGTCGTCGGGCCAAGCGCGGAAGCGTAGCGACATGATGATGACGTCGGCGGTGTCGAGGGCCTCGGCGCCGGGCAGGGATTTGCCGTTGTTGGGATTGATCGTGCCGTCGGCATCGAGGGCGAAGAGGACGGTGGTTTTGAAGCCGTGGCGCTGGCTCAGGATTTTCGCCAGCATGGGCAGCGCTTCCTCGCTGCGGTATTCTTCGTCACCGGAGAGAAGGACGACGTGCTTGCCGTTGGGCTTGGTGCCGGCGGGAGGATTGAGGACGAGCGTGGTGGGCGCGGCGGCGGCGAAGACGGCGACAGAGCTGGCGAGAAAAAACAGGGGGCGAAAAAAGCGGAGCATCGGAATGGGGATTGGGGCGTGCGTGGGCTGAGGCGTGGAGGGCGGGTCGGAGACCACGCCCTACTGGCGGTAGCCAGCGGCGGCGATTTCTTGACGAAGGAAGATGTAACCACGTTCGGCGATTTCCCAAGCGGGGGAAAATTCGCGCCAGACGTTGATGGCATTGGCAAAGGCGGGGTCGGAGCGGCTGAAGGCCTCGATAGTCATCCAGCCATCGTAACCGACGGCGTGGAGGGTCTTAAGATTTTCTTTGAAATTAATGTGGCCGGAGCCGGGTGTGCCGCGGTCGTTTTCGCTGAGATGCACGTGGGCGAGGACGGGAGCGATGGTGCGGATGGCATCGGCGAAGGTTTTTTCTTCGGTGTTCGCGTGGTGCGTATCATACATCGCGCGGACGTTCGGGTGATCGGTCAGCTCGATCAACATGCGGAGCTGGGCCATCGTGTTGCAGAGGTAACATTCAAAGCGATTCAGTGCCTCGGGGCAGAGCGTGACGCCGGCCTGCTTCGCGTAGTCGCCGGCGGCGCGGAGGACCTCGGCGCTGCGTTTGTATTCGTCGGGATTGATGTCGGCGCGCGTGAACGTCGCGAAGGCCGAGTGAAACGGGCCGCAGAGGAGATTGGCGCCGCAGTCCACGGTGCGGTCGATGTTCCACTTGATGAGATCGAGGGCCTTGGCGCGCACGGCGGCATCGGGGCTGATCGGGTTCGCCTCGGCGCCGACGATGGTGACGCAGGTGATTCCGAGGTTCAGGTCGTTCACGAGTTGCTTGACGCGCTTGTAGGCGGCGGGGTCCTGCGAGCCGTTGCAGATCTCGATGCCGTCGTAGCCGATTTTTTTGAGGCGCTCGATGTGCGGAAAAAAGTCGTCGGAGATCGAGGCGGTCCAGGCGAGGAGGTTGAAACCGAGTTTGGGCATTTTGCGGAAAAGTTGAGGATTGAGAGTTGAAAGTTGAGAGACTGGAGCGATGAAAACGAGGGCGAAAGTTGAAAGACTGTGCGGCTATTTTTCTCTCAACTTTCAGCTCTCAACTCTCAACCCGTGTGAGCTTCGCTCACACCTGCTTGACCTTCGCCCAACGGGCGGTGGCGGCGGATTTGAGGACGGCGTCCACGACGTAGTCGGTGGCGAGGCCGTCTTTGAAATCGGGTTTGCAGCCCTTGCCACTTTCGAGGCCGCGCACGAACTCGACCATCGCGTGGACGAAGCTGTGCTCATAGCCGAGTTGGAGGCCTGGGACCCACCAGTTGCCGCAGTAGGGATGGTCGCCGTCGGAGACATGGATGCTCTTCCAACCGCGTTCCTGACTCTCGTCGGTGTAGTCGAAGATCTGCAGGCGGTGGAGATCGTGGAGGTCCCACTTGAGCGACATGTTCGCGCCGTTGATCTCTAGAGTGTAGAGGGCTTTGTGGCCGCGGGCGTAACGGGTGGACTCGAAAAGACCGAGGGAGCCGTTGTTGAAATGGCAGTGGAAGAGACACGCATCATCGATGCTCACCTTTTCCATTTTTCCGGTGAGGTTGTGTTTGCGCTGCTTGACGAACGTCTCGGTCATCGCGCTCACGTCCTTGATGCCGCCGTTGAGCCACATCGCGGTGTCGATGCAGTGCGCGAGCAGATCGCCGGTGACGCCGGAGCCGGCGACTTTGGCGTCGAGGCGCCAGAGGCCGGTGCCGCCCTGGGGGAGGTCGGCGTTGATGGTCCAATCCTGGAGGAAATTCGCGCGGTAGTGGTAGATGCGGCCGAGCTTGCCGGAGTCGATGATTTGCTTGGCGAGGACCACGGCGGGGCAGCGGCGGTAGTTATACCACACCATGTTGGCGACGCCGGCCTTCTCGATGGCCTTGAGCATTTTCTCGGCTTCCTTGGCGTTCAAGCCGAGGGGTTTTTCGCAGAGGATCATCTTGCCGGCCTTGGCGGCGGCGATGGCCTGCTCGGCGTGCATGTTGTTCGGCGTGGCGATGTCGATGACGTCGATGTCGTCGCGCGCGATGAGCTTCTTCCAATCGGTCTCGATGGACTTGTAGCCCCACTTGTCGGCGAACTCCCGCACCTTGGCGGCGTCGCGACCGCAGACGGCCTGCGGGATGACTTCGTAGGTGGAGGGGAAGAAATGGTTAACCTGATGGAAGGCGTTGCTGTGGGCGCGGCCCATGAAGCTGTAGCCGATGAGACCGACGCGAAGTTGTTTCTTCATAGTAGTGGGTAGCGAGTAGCGGGTAGTGAGTAGTCGGAAATAGCAGCGGGCGCGCGAGGGCGGGGCGATGCTCGCTACCCGTTACTCGCTACCCGCTACTTCGGTGATCAGCCGACCCAGCCGTGATTTTTGCGGACCTCGATCATCGCGGTGAGGATGTCGTTCCAGGTCTGCTGTTTCATAAGGACTTCGTTCGGGAACATGCAGCCGTCCCAGCAAATGTGCTTCATCTTCTTCGTGACCTTGCCCTTGCCGTCGCGGAGCCAGTAACCGGAGTCGCGGGCGATGTTGAGTTTGCCCTTCGGATCGCTGGCGAGGCAGTGGCGGCCGGTCTTCTCGTGCGTGCCGGAGCCGAAGACGGAGCCGTCGTTTTGCGCGACATGGAAATCGATCGTCCAGGGGCGGAGCGCGTCGGTGAGCTTGGTCATCGCCTTGTGAAACTCGCCGGGCTCGTAATGGTAATTCTTCGGGACGATGCGGTGCGCCTCGGCATTTGCGCCGAGCGTGTAGAGGTGGGTGTGCGACATGTCGGCTTGGAAGCCGACGACCTTGGGCATGGCGGTGAGCTCGAGGAGATTCACCATGTGCTTCCAAGAGTGCATACCGCCCCAGCAAATCTCGCCCTCGGCGGCGATGCGCTCGCCGTTGTCTTTGGCGATCTTGCCGCATTCGCGGAAGGTCTGCGCAATGAGCTTGGTGGTGCCCTTCGGATCCTTGTCCCAAGCGGCGACGCTCGTGGCACTGTCGATGCGGACAATGCCGTAGGGACGCACGCCGAGTTCGCGGAGTTTTTTCGCGATGCGGATGGCTTTGCGCACGAGCGTGACGAAGTTGGCGCGGGCTTTTTCGTCGCCGCCGGCGGCAGCGTCGAACCACACGGGCGCGACCACGGAGCCGACCGAGAGGTTTTTCGCTTTGATCTTCGCGGCGAGGGCCTTGATGCCGTCGTCGGAGATATCGATGTCGGTGTGCGGATTGTAAAGGAAGAGATCGACGCCATCGAACTTCACGCCGCCGACGTCCGCTTTTGCGGTGAGGTCGAGCATGGTATCGAGGTCGATGAACGGTTCTGCGCCGGGTGAGCCCTTGCCGACGAGACCGGGCCACATGGCGTTGTGCAGTTTGGGGAAGTTATTCTCGGGCATGGGAGTAATAGTAGTGTGTAGCGAGTAGCGGGTAGTGAGTAGGGGAAGAAAATAGCAGGGAGCGGGAGCGGGTAATGGGGCGATGAAGCGGGTGGCGGCGTGATGCTCGCTACTCACTACTCGATACTGCCTGATTAGAATTTATTGTTACGATACGCGCCCATCTTCGGGGCGTCGGGATTTACCTCGGGGCCGAAGTAACGCAGGCAGACCATGGGCTCGGTGGTGCTGGTGTTTTCGAACGTGACGCCGGCCTTCGCGCCGTCCTCGGTGCAGAAATACTCGTCCTCGGTGAGTTCGTGGAAACGGATGAGCTTCGGGCTGACGAGCGGCTGGCCGTTGATTTTCCCGGAGCCCTGCACGCAGATGAGGCCGTAAGCGCCGGAATCCTTGACGGTGCATTTGGTGCCCGGATCGATGGTGATTTCCTTGGCGGTGAAGAGCTGCTCGCCATCGACCTTGCCATAAACGATCCAGCGATCGACGTAGCCCTCGCTGCGCGTGTCGGCGACCGGGACGGGCTCGAGGTAGTGGTTGTCCTTAAAATTCGGGTCCACGTTCTTCTCCCAGTCGAGTTGGTCCACGATGAAGTCGATGTCCTTGTGCTTGTTCTTGGGCATGTCCTTCACGAGGAGCGACCACGGCACTTCGCGGCCCTCGACGAGATTTTGATACATGCCGAAGACGTCGCTGCCCCACTGCGGCTCGTAGGTGCAGAGCGAGCCGGGCGCGTGGAGGATGCACGGATCGATGAGCCAGCCGGAGCCGACTTTCAGGCGATAGGCCTTCGAAAGATCGAGGATGCCGTTGTCGCCCTTGTTCCAGTTCTCGATGCACGTGCGCACCTGCGCCTTGGTCGTGCCGGGCTCGAAGCCCATGAACGTGTAGGGGAAATTGTTGCCGACGGGATTATGCTGCGGCGGGAAGTAATACGACTCAGGCTTGCCCTCCTGGCCGACGAGTTTCGCCTGCGCGGCGCTCTGGTGCATATGGTGCGGGATCGGGCCCATATTATCGAAGAACTTCGAGTAAACGGGCCACTTTTTATATTTCTTCCAAATCGCCGAACCGACGAGCGTGGCACCGGTGTCGGCGACGGCCTGCGCGAGGGTGAATTTCTTATTACCGACGACACACCAGCTCAGGCCCTCGTCCCAAGCGCGGCCCTCGTTGGCGGTGACGGTGGTCGAGGCGAACCAACGTTCGTCGATACCGCCGCGATTCAGGCCGTAGGCGTAGGTGTCGTCCGGGTGGAGTTTGATGCGCAGGCCGGGCTGCAGGAAGGAGCGCGGCACCCAGGCGGGCGCGAGGCGCAGGAGACCGCCGGTGCGGCCGAGCTCGGCCTCGACGAGGCTTTGCGTGGATTTTTTGACGACTTTGAGATCGAGGACGGAGGGGATAGCCATGGGATTGGAAAATAGCTGAGAGCTGAGGTTCTGGAGCGGAGACGCGGAGCGCGCGATGAGCGGGGAAGAAGAAACCGTGGGGTGACGTGGGAACGCGGGGTAGAAGCCGTAAAAGGGGAAAACGAAGCCCTACCCTACCCGCCAGACGCGTCGCCGACTAGAAAGGCTGCGACAAATTTTTGTGCAAAAGCGTCGGGGCATCAGGCCAGCTTGCGGAGAACTTCTCTTCACTCTTCGCGGAAGCGTCTCACGTTCCTTGCTGCCAATCTTCGACCATCAGCCCCGGCACCCGGGAAAATTCATCGGTGTTGTGAGTCACAAAAACCGCCCCCAACGCCAGCGCATGACCGGCCAGAAGCGCGTCGTAGGTGCCGATGGGTTGGGCGTTGGGTTTCAAATTGGAAAGAAACGCGCGGACGACTCCGGTGTAATGCGCCGCTGCGTCGTCAAACGCAGCCACGCCGGGAAACACTTCCTTTAACCGGGCGATCCGCTCGCGAAACGCCGCTACCTCAGGCCGCTTCGCCGCGCCGTATTCCAGTTCCATCAGCACGATCGCCGACAGCCGGCAAGCAGCCAGCGATGCATCCAACCGCACCCGCATCGGCACGTCTTCCACTCGCCCCCGCAGGTAGCGGGAAAACACATTCGTGTCCGGCAGGAAGATCATTTCGTGTGATCAGGGAAATCGGGAGCGGAACCCCACAGCGCCTGCAGCGCCTTCAACCGCCGCGCTTCAGCTTTCAAATCGGTCATGACGAAACCCGTCGCTGTCAGCGTTACCTCGTAGGATTTCGCCTTCACGTTGAGCCCACGCGGCAGACGCAGCGCCTTGGAATTACCGGCTTTGAAAACCTTCGCGGTGATCGTGGTGCTCATGTGAGCACGCTGTAGGCACGGCTGGTTGTGTCAATGGCTGCATCCCTTGCGGCCTGTGACTTCGTTGCCTCAGCGCTGATATCGCGCGCGGTATTCGCGCGGCGTGTCGCCCATGATCCGGCGAAACTCCTTCGCGAAGTGACTCTGGTCGGCGAAGCCAAACTCGCTCGCGACCTCGGCGAGGGACTTTTTGGAAAACACCAACGCCCCGCAGCTCATGCGCACCCGCATCTGGCGGACGTAGTCGTGGGGAGAGCTCTGGTAGGTCGCGCGGAATTGCCGCTCAAAGGCGCGCACTGAGAGGCCGCACGCCTTGGCGAGATCGTGGTTCGTGATGTGTTCCGCGAAACGCTGGCTCACAAAGCGGATCGCCTCGCTGAGGGGCGAATCGGTTGGCGTTCCGGGGCCTTCGCCGTGCCGCGCGAGCGGACGGGTCACGCCGGCGTTGCCGACGACGCGGCCCTTGGCGTCGTGCAGCGGGATTTTCGAGGTCACGCACCAGCGCGCGGTGTGGTCGAAGCGGCCGACCAATTCCACACGCGAAAGGATGCGTTCGCCGCGGAGCACGCGCTCGTCGTCAATGCGATATTGATTGGCGAGGGCTTCGCCGCAGAGGTCGTAATCGTTGTGCCCGATGACTTCCTCGCGGGTTTTGATCCCAAAGTTCAACAGGAACGACACGCTCACCCACTGGTAAGTCCCGTGCACATCCTTCATCCAGAGCGGCAAATCCTCCAGATAATCAAAAAGCTCGATCACCTCGGGCGCCGCCGCGCCGATCCGCCGCAGGCTGGTGCGAAGGGAGGGGTTGGCTGCGACGCGTTTCATGAAGGGAAAGCACAATGAGAAAACCAACGGCGGCAAGCGACGCAATGCTGGGCACCACCGCTGCTCGCACCCTCATCCCAACCCCGACTTCGCCACTTTTACGCACAACCGCGTAACGCCGCTTCGCGCTCCACGTGTTATCGTGCGCACGGGCTTGCGCCCTCGTCTGCCTTTCCCTCGCTGCATGAACCGCCTCCGAAACTTCCTTCGCCCGTCGCTCGCCTGCGTCCTCACGCGACGGCTACGCGGCTGTATCGCGGTCTTAGCAGCCTTACTTTTCACCGCACCTGCCTTCGCCCAAGTCTCCGATGCGCCCTCGATCTCGACCCAACCGCAGAGCGTCGCTGCCGCCAAAGATACCGCCCTCACCCTCGCCGTCGTCGGCACCGGTTCGCCCGCGCCTACCTACCTCTGGTTCAAAGACGGCGTCATCGTCGCCGGTCAGAGCGGCGCCAGCCTCCCGTTCGACCGTGTGCAGCCCATCGACGCCGGCACCTACACCGTTTCACTCACCAACACCGCCGGCGCGATCACCAGTATCGCCGCGACCGTAACCGTGACCGCCGATCTTCC
Source organism: Opitutaceae bacterium (assembly GCA_025355125.1). GTDB lineage: Bacteria > Verrucomicrobiota > Verrucomicrobiia > Opitutales > Opitutaceae > Tous-C4FEB. Next base: position 10,543 of record JANXLP010000481.1, read on the forward strand.
CACCAAAAGCGTCGCCCGCTGGTGGAACGAAGCGCTCCTCGACGGCATCCGCAAGGACAACCCCAACCCGCCCGTCCACGCCCGCAACCTCTTCCACCTCTCCGCCGCACTCTGGGACGCCTTCTGGGCCTACGAACGCGACGGCTGGGCCGCTCACCACGAGATTTTCCACCGCGAGTTCGTCAACAACCTCCCCGCCGACGAACCCGCCCGCCTCGCCGCCCAACGCGAGGCCATGAGCTTCGCCGCCTACACCGTCATCCGCCAGCGTTTCGCCCGCAGCCCCGGCTCGGTCGCCACGACCGCCGGCCTCCGCTGGCTCATGCAACGCTACGGTTTTGATCCCGACCTCGCCCCCGACGCCGCCTCCGGCGCCACACCCGCCGCCGTCGGCCTCCGTATCGGCCAAAAAATCCTCGAGCTCAACCTCACCGACGGCGCCAACGAATCCGCCGCCTACGCCAATGCCACCGGCTACACCGCCGCCAACCCACCGCTCGTCGTCCGCTACACCGGCGTCGGCACCGCCGTGGATCCCAACCGCTGGCAGCCCCTCGATCTCCTCAACACCGTCACGCAAAACGGCATCGTCCTCGGCGCCTCCGTCCAGGGCTTCGTCGGCGCCAACGCCAAAACCACCCGCACCTTCGCCCTCGCCCGCGCCGCCAACGGCTTCCTCACCGACGCCGACGATCCCGGCCCGCCGCCCCGCCTCAACCCCGCCACCCGCGACGACACCATCGCCCAGGCCGTCGAAGTCCTCACCTACTCCTCCCAGCTCACCACCGCCGACGGCGCGACCATCGATATTTCCCCAGGCAAAATCCTCAACAACCCCCTCGGCACGAACTCCGGCCGCGGCCACGCCATCAATCCCTCCACCGGCCGCGCCTATCCCGCCAACATCGTGAACCGCGGCGACTACGCCCGCGTGCTCGCGGAATTCTGGGCCGACGGCCCGTCTTCCGAGACTCCGCCCGGCCACTGGAATCTCGTTTTTAACCAGATCAGCGACCACCCGCTCACCACTCACCGTTTCCTCGGCGCCGGCGCGCCCCTGCGCCGCCTCGAATGGGATATCACCGGCTACCTCGCCCTCAACGCCGCCATGCACGACGCCGCCTGCGCCGCGTGGACGCTCAAGTGGCGCTACGACTCCGCGCGCCCGATCACCGTGATCCGTTATCTCGCCGGCCTCGGCCAATCCTCCGACCCCACCCTGCCCCGCTACCACCCCGACGGCCTGCCGCTCATCCCCGGTCAGATCGAGGTGATCACCGCCCCCTCCGCCGCGCCCGGCCAACGCCACCAGTTTCTCTCCCGCTTCCTCGGTCAGATCACCGTCAAAGCCTGGCTCGGCACCCCGCCCAGCGCCACCCAGACCTCCGGCACCGGCTGGGTTCTCGGCGAGGACTGGCTGCCCTATCAACGCGAGACCTTCGTCACCCCCGCATTTCCCGGCTACACCTCCGGCCACAGCACGTTCAGTCGCGCCGGCGCCGAAGTCCTTTCGCGCTTCACCGGCAGTGAGTTTTTCCCCGGCGGCCTCGCCACCTACAACTTCGCCGCCGGCAAAGGCCTCGGCTTCGAAGCCGGCCCCGCCGCCGATGTGCAACTCCAGTGGGCCACCTACTTCGACGCCGCCGACCAGGCCGGCGTCTCCCGCCTCTACGGCGGCATCCACATCGCCGCCGATGATTTCGTCGGCCGTCGCCTCGGCGCCAAAGTCGGCGGCAACGCCTTCGACCGCTTTCTCGCGCTCTACGGCTCATCGAGCCTCGCCACCCTGCCCGCCCCCGGCATCAGCCTCGCCGCCGCACCCGCCATCGTGAGCGCGCCCGCCACCGTCACGACCTTCGCCGGCCGCACCGCCCAATTCACCGTCGAAGTCGCCGGCCCCGGCCCGATGACGTTCCAATGGCTGCGCGGCAGCGCCGTCGTCGGCACCGGCCGCACACTGGAACTCACCAACGTCTCCGCCGCCGACGCCGGCTATTACCGCGTCGTCGTGAGCAACGCCCTCGGCGCCACCACCAGCACCGCCGTCCCACTCGCCCTCGATGGCCCTCCCGTCCTCACCAACCTCTCCATCCGCGCCACCACCGGCCCCGGCGAACGCACGCTCATCGCCGGCTTCACCGTGCGCGCTCCGAGCGACGCCACCGTCGCGCCCAAATCCATTCTCATCCGCGGGATCGGCCCTGGCCTCACGTCATTCGGCGTGCCCGCCGCCCTGCCCGCTCCCGCGCTCACGCTCACCGATTCCGCGAGCCGCACCCTCGCTCGCAACACCCGCTGGGGCACCACCGCCAACGCCTCCGACCTCGCCGCTGCGTTCTCCCGCGCCGGCGCCTTCCCCCTCGCCCCCGGCAGCGCCGACTCCGCGCTCTCCGCCGCCCTCGCACCCGGTGGCTACACCGCCACGCTCACCGACGCCACCGGCCGCTCCGGCCACGCCCTCATCGAGCTCTACGAAGCCGACGCCAGCGCCACGCGCATCGTGAACCTTTCCGCCCGCGCCTTCGTCGGCCCCGGCGCCGACATCGGCATCGCCGGCTTCGTGGTGCGCGGCGAAAAATCCGCCCGCTACCTCATCCGCGGCATCGGCCCCGCGCTCGCGCCGTTCGGCGTCGCCGGCGCACTCGCCGCTCCAGTGCTCACGCTCACGACCGCCCAAGGCGCGCCGCTCGCAATTAACGCCGGCTGGAGTCTCGCGACCAACGCCGCCGACATCGCCGCCGTTTCCTCGCGCGTCGGCGCCTTCCCCCTGCCCGCGCTCTCGGCAGACGCCGTGCTCCTGCTCACGTTGGCACCCGGCACCTACCACGCCCAACTCACCGGCGCCGAAGCCACCAGTGGCATCGCGCTGCTCGAGATTTACGAAGTGCCGTAGCCCGTCCGCTTGGCCTTGGAAGCGTCGCCGCGAGCGTGAGCGCGTGGATCATCTCCCCGCGTCACGCGCTCACGCTCGCGGCTACGCATCTTTTTTCCCACGCCTCGGTCCTCGCCCGCCCCTCGTCGAGCTTGCCCCTCCGCCTGCGCCGCGTTCCCCTCGCGCCCACCCATGCTCAACGGCGAAATCCGCAGTAAAATCGACTCCCTCTGGAACGCCTTCTGGACCGGCGGCATTTCCAATCCCCTCGAAGTCATCGAGCAAATCACCTACCTGCTCTTCCTGCGGCGCCTCGACGATCTCCACACGCTGGAGGAAAACAAAGCCACCCGCCTGAAGCTCAAAAAACTCGAGCGCCGCATCTTCCCCGAGGGCAAAGACGACATCGGCCGCGGCGGCGGGCGCTCCTACGAAGATTGCCGCTGGTCGCGCTTCCGCCATTTCGAGGCCAAGGAGCTGTTCTCCGTCGTCAACGACCACGTCTTCCCCTTCCTCCGCACCCTCGGCGGCGACGACTCCACCTACGCGCACCACATGAAGGATGCGCGCTTCACCATCCCCACGCCCGCCCTCCTCGCCAAAGTCGTGGACATGATTTCGCAGGTGCCCATGGAGGACCGCGACACCAAGGGCGACCTCTACGAATACATGCTCGGCAAGATCGCCAGCGCCGGCGCCAACGGCCAGTTCCGCACCCCGCGCCACATCATCCAGCTCATGGTCGAGCTCGTGCGCCCCGTGCCCACCGATGTCATGTGCGATCCCGCCAGCGGCACCTGCGGCTTCCCCGTCGCCGTCGGCGAATACCTCCGCCGCCGCCATCCCGAGATTTTCCGCGACGCGAAACTCAAGGCCCACTTCCACCGCGACCTCTTCCACGCCTTCGATTTCGACAACACCATGCTCCGCATCGGCAGCATGAACCTCCTTCTCCACGGCGTGGAGCAGCCCGACATCCGCTACCGCGATTCCCTCGCCCAGGACCACGCCGACGAAGCCGGCAAATACTCCCTCATCCTCGCCAACTCCCCCTTCGCCGGCTCCCTCGACTACGAGACCTGCGCCAAAGATCTGCTCGCCGTCGTGAAGACCAAGAAGACCGAGCTCCTCTTCCTCGCCCTCTTTCTGCGCATGCTCCAGACCGGCGGCCGCGCCGCCATCATCGTGCCCGACGGCGTGCTCTTCGGCTCCTCCAACGCACACCGCACCCTCCGGAAAATCCTCGTCGAAGACCAGAAACTCGATGCCGTGATCTCGCTCCCCGGCGGCGTCTTCAAACCCTACGCCGGCGTCTCCACCGCGATCTTGCTCTTCACCAAGACGGAGTCCGGCGGCACCGACCACGTGTGGTTTTACGACGTGGAGGCCGACGGCATGAGCCTCGACGACAAACGCACCGAACTCCTCCCGCCTGAAAAACTCGGCCCCATCCCCACCGTCGCCCTCACTGCCCCCGACCACCTCAAAAACAATCTACCAGATATTTTGGCACGCTGGGCCCAACGTGACACGAGCGAGGCAAAACGCCCGCGCACAGCTCAGTCATTCCGCATTCCGAAATCCGAAATCCAAAATCAAGACTACGACCTCTCGCTCAACCGCTACAAAGAAGTCATCCACGCCGAAGTCGCCCACCGCCCGCCCGCCGAAATTCTCAAAGCCCTCGGCCAACTGGAGGCGGAAATCCAGCAGGGCATGAGGGAACTGGAGAAAATGCTATGATCCGCCTGAAGGTCTTCATCAGTTCCGTCCAAAAGGAGCTGCGCGCCGAGCGCATCGCCGTGGGCGGGTTTCTGGCCACGGACGATTTCCTGTCGCAATGCAGCGTCCCCCGGATCTTCGAGGACTACCCGCAGCCGCTGCGCCCCAACCCCAAGGCCTATCTCGATCTGCTCCGGCAATGTCAGGTCTATCTGCTGATCATCGCTGCGGACTATGGCAGCGACGCCGGTGACGGCCCCTCCGCCACGCACGAGGAATACCGGCTGGCCCAGGAACTTCGCCTCCCCACCCTAATCTGCGTCAAGGGTGGCGCGGCGACGAAGCGGGAGAAAAAGACCCAGGCTTTCCTCGGCGAAATCAAGGCCGAGAAACACACCTACAGCCGTTTCGAAAATGAAGCCGGTCTCCTCAGTATCGTCGGCCAACGGTTGCGCGAGCACATCGAGACCACCTACGCGACTGTGCCCAAAAAAGCGCAGGTCGAACAATCCGAGCGCACCCTTCAGGCGGCCTCCGATTTTGAGCGCAACCCCGTGACGGCACTGGCTTGGGCCGACCTAGACCACGATCTCGCGCGGGACATGATGGCCGCCGCCGAGGACACGGACAAAGAGCGCATCCCCGCCGCCGGGCTCCCACGGCTGCTCCTTTCCCGCGGCTATCTTTGGAAGGACGCCGCCGGCGATGTCCTGCGCCCCACCGTCGCCGGCGCGCTGCTCCTCGCCGCTCATCCGTCGGTCGCGTTGACCCAAGCCCGCATTCAACTGGATGCCTACGCCGGCACCGATCGCTCGGCCGATCCGATCGATTCCGTCTTTCTCGACGCCCCGTTGGGGCAAATGGTCGAGCAGGCCGTCGCCTTCATCCGTCGGCACACCGCCCGGCCCCTGGCGGTGAAGGGCCTCAAACGTCAGGACACCTCGGCCTATCCGCCCGAGGCGTTGCGCGAAATCATCGTCAATGCTCTGGCCCATCGCGACTACGCCGACCCCGGAGCCAAAGTGAGCGTGGAGGTTTTCGCCGACCGCCTCCGGGTCAGCAGCCCGGGCATGCCGCCCGGCGGGCAACCGTTGGGCCGACTGGCGACCGGCCAGGCCCGCTCCCGCTCGCGCAATCCGCTCGTCGTCCAGGGCCTCTCCTGGCTGGAGCTCATGGATGAGCGGGGCAGCGGCATCCGGCGCATGACGCGGCTGCTGGCTGAGGCCGGCCATCCCGCCCCGACTTTCGAACGCGATCACGACAGCGTAGTGGTCGGATTCGCCGCCCGTGTCGGCAAAGCTCCGACCGCACCCGCGCCGGCCAAACGCGTGATCGACGGAGACGAGCCCGCGCTCCCACCGCGCGAGGCCGTCCTCCGCGAAGCGAAAGCTGTCGGGAGCATCACCACTAGGATTTGTGTGCAGCGGCTCGGTCTGGCCCGGGCCACCGCCCAAAGACTGCTCACTCAGTTGGCGGAGGAGGGGCTGGTCGTCAGCCAAGGCAAAGGCCGCGCCACCTCCTATCTTTTAGCCGCAGAAAAGGTGAGGCGCAAATGAGGCGATTTGAGGCGATTCGAGGCGATTTGAGGCGATCTGAGGCGATCGTGAGGCGCTCTGAGGCGGAGCGCGCCTCGGGTCGGGCGGATGCCGGGCGTAAATCGGGCGAGACTCGGGGGCAAACTGCCCTTAGGAAATTGGAGGCGGAGATTCAGCAGGGCATGAAGGCGCTGGAGGGGATGTTGAAGTGAAGGGCAAAATTCCAATGACGAATGGCAAATGGCCGAAGGTGGCGCTTGAGGATGTGGCTGATCTCAATCCGCGCCTGCCTGAAAAATTGGCCGCAACCGATCAGGTCGCATTCGTGCCGATGGCCTCGGTCTCCGCCGAAACCGCCCGAGTCACCGTCGAGGAAACGCGGGCATACTCGGAAGTCGCCAAGGGCTACACATCGTTTCTTTCCGGCGACGTGTTGTTGGCAAAAATCACGCCTTGTTTTGAAAATGGAAAGATCGCCCAGGCGCTGCTCTCCAAGCGCGTTGGATTTGGCTCGACGGAATTCCATGTGATTCGACCCCACGCCGACAAACTCGATGGCCGCTACACGCACCATTTTCTTCGCCTCGACAGCGTGCGGCTTGCAGGCGAACGACGAATGACCGGCAGCGGCGGGCAACGACGCGTGCCTGAAAACTACCTCGCGAAACTCGCAATCCCCCTGCCGCCGCTGGCGGAGCAGCGGCGGATAGCGGAGGTGCTGGACCGGGCGGAGGCGTTGCGGGCCAAGCGCCGCGCCGCCCTCGCCCAACTCGACGCCCTCACCCAATCCCTCTTCCTCGACCTCTTCGGCGACCCCACCACCAACCCGAAAGGCTGGCCCGTCAGACGTCTCATCGAACTCATCATCGATGGCCCACAAAACGGCCTCTACAAACCGTCTACCGACTACGGCAGCGGAACTCCTATCCTGCGCATCGACGCGTTCTATGATGGAGCCGTCACGGACATTTCTGCTCTGAAACGCGTTCGCCTTACCGAGGACGAAAGAAACAAGTTTCGCCTTACCGAGGACGACGTGGTCATCAATCGCGTAAACAGCTTAGAGTATCTCGGGAAGTGCGCTCTCATTCCGAAGTTGCCCGAAAAAGCGGTCTTCGAATCGAACATGATGAGAATGCGATTCGATCCGAAAACAACCCAGCCACGGTTTGTCGTCCAATTTCTCCAGACCGGCTTCATCAAAAGCCAAATTCAGATGTGCGCAAAGCACGCCGTGAATCAGGCGAGCATCAACCAGCAAGACGTGAGCGGGTTCCGCGTGAATCTCCCCCCCCTCCCCCTCCAGCGCGAATTCGCCCGCCGCGTGACGGCGGTGGAAAGCCTGAAGACGGCGCAGCGCGCGGCGCTGGCGGAGCTGGACGCGCTCTTCGCCACCCTCCAACACCGCGCCTTCCGCGGGGAACTTTGAGCCGACCATGCGCACCGCCGTCCCCGAAAAAATCCTGCGAATCATCGCCGACATTGACGCGAAGGGAAACGCGTCGCTGACGCGGCTGACGGTGTTGAAGAAATGGTTCGAGCGCCCGGGCCGGTTGCCCGCTTTCGGCCTCTGGATCGCGCGCCGCGCCGCGGGCCGCAAAGGCAAGACGAAGGACGAGGCCGGCGCCCTGCTCGACGAGACCCGCGCCCTGCTCGGCACCGCCTCCACGCGGGACAGCGTCTTCCAGCAGATCGACCGGAAGGCCGCGATCCGCCTGCACGGTCGGGCGAAGGCCTTTCAGCAAGAATTCCAAAACCAATCATGGGGACCGGTGCGCATCATCCCCTGCTGGCCGCTCCTTCTGGTGGAGCAAGGGCTGGCGCTCCACGCCGGCCTCGATCAGCACCCCAGCGACGGCTACAAACTGGCCACCGACTGGACGCAGAACTACGACCCGATCCACGGCAACGGCCTGAACGGCCCCAGCCGAGGCAAGCTGCACGAACTCGTGCGTTTCATGTTCAGCGTGGAAGCGTTGGAAGACGAACGTTAACCGGAACCGGCAGCGGGGAGCTGCCGCCGGCCGCCGAGCCGTTACCACCACGACCTGCGCGGGGAGTTGTAGTTTTCAGCCAGACCTGTCTCCAATCTCGCAATGTTCACGCGAATCCAGACCAGCGGTTATCGCAGCCTGAAGGCGGTCGATCAGGAACTTGGCTCCTTCCAAGCCTTGGTCGGACCGAATGCCAGTGGCAAAACCACCTTTCTCGATGTGGTCGGTTTCCTCAGCGACCTCATGCGTAGGCGAGGCGAGGTTGTTCCCGTCGTGCAGGGACGTAGCGCGAATTTTGAGCAACTGACTTGGATGGGAACCGGCGCAGCTTTTCAAATCGCAGTGGAGGCGGAGATCCCGGCGGCGGTGCATGCCGCCATGTCTGAGACGCTCACCCGGTTTGATCGGGTGCGCTACGAACTCGAGGTCGGTGTCGTGAATGGAGAAGTCGGCATCAACCATGAAATCCTCTGGTTGGCCAAGCACACGCCTCCCGCCAAGAATCGTCAGGTGGAGCTGTTTCCCTCCCCGCAGCCCGCCATCCCCGATCTGATCAGCCATGCGGGGCGTGCGCGTAAAGTCGCCGTGAAGAAAGCTCCGGGCGGCAACGACAATTATTACAACGAGGGCAAGCGGAAGACCTACAATCCCTCGTTCAAGCTGGGGCGGGCGCGCTCAGCCCTGGCCAATTTGCCGGCAGACTCCGACAGCTTTCCGGTCAGTTCATGGTTTCGGACGTATCTGGAAGAAGGGGTCCAGCCCTTTGTCCTCAACAGCCAGATTATCCAAAAGCCCAGTCCGCCGGGGTTGCATCGACGCTTCCGCACCGACGGTTCGAATCTCCCTTGGGTTGTGGCGGAACTGCGAAAGGACAAGGGGCGTTTCGCCGCGTGGCTGAATCATGTGCGCACGGCTCTGCCCGATATCACGGATGTCGTGACGCTGGAGCGACCCGAAGACCGGCACAGCTACCTTGTCATTCACTACGCGAATGGGGCAGCGGTGCCCTCATGGTTGGCTTCGGACGGCACCTTGCGGCTTCTTGCGCTCACAATCCCCGCCTACTTGCCGGGCATCGACGGCACATTCCTGATCGAGGAGCCCGAAAACGGCGTGCATCCGCGGGCGCTAGAAACGGTCCTTCAGTCGCTCTCTTCGATCTACGGCGGCCAAGTCTTGATCGCGACCCATAGTCCCGTCGCCCTCAACCTTTTGGAACCGGCACAGATTCTGTGTTTCGCCAAAGATGCGGAAGGCGCCACCGATATCGTGGCGGGGGACAAACACCCTGCTTTGCGCGATTGGCGGGCGGGCGAGCCGGATCTCGGTGTGTTGTTCGCTTCCGGTATCTTGAGCTGATGGAGCCATGAAAAACCTGATCCTCGTCGTGGCCGACAAGAATATGCACTTCGCCTTGCGCGGGGCGTTAAGCCGGCCCGAGGCCCTCGGCATTCGCCCGATCTCGGTGGATTTTTTGGTGCATCCGGGACGGGATGGCGGCGTGCGCAAGACCGGTGCAGAGCTGCTCGCACTCAAACGCAGCGCCGCCAACCACGGAATGATTGTCTTGGACTACGAGGGCTGCGGTGCAGCCTGCCCTGCCGGCAACTTGGAGGCGGAACTCACCCAACGCCTGGTTCCCAAATGGGGAACCAACGGCCAAGCCTTGGTCATCGAACCGGAACTGGACGTTTGGCTGTGGGGCGCGGAGAACACCTTGAAAACCGCACTCTCGTGGAACCACCCCGCCTCCATCCGCGATTGGCTGCGAGGGCGGGGATACGTTCTCGGCGAACACGAGAAGCCTGAGCGGCCGAAGGAAGCCCTCGAAGCCGTCCTGCGTGAACTGGGCCTGCCCCGTTCATCCGCCTTGTATGAAGAATTGGCCGGCAAGTTGAGCCTACGCAGATGCAGCGACTCCGCTTTCGGCCGATTGCGCGCCACCCTGCAGCAGTGGTTTCCTGCGGTCTGATCTACCGTAAGCGTTCAACTTGGACATGACGACGGGAGGTTCGAAAAGCGGTAGAGTGAGCGGATGAAAGAATCCAAGGCCGGGGGATCAGAGAGGAAGGGGAAGCGCGGAAGGCAGCGGACGCGAAGTGAGCGGGAGCAAATG
>JANXLP010000320.1 GCA_025355125.1 Opitutaceae bacterium
CCGCGCTCGGTGAAGCGCAGGGTCTCGCGCTCTTTCACGAAAGCTTCGGCGCGCGGGTCGCAGGTGCAGACGAGCTTGGCGTGGCCGCGTTCTTCGAGGCGGGCTACGGCGTTGTGGTGCGAACCGGCGAAACCGCCCAGCCCAACGATAGCGATACGGATGGGGGGCTTCACACGATTTTGAGTTTGGGGAGGTCTTGGCCGTCGATGAGACCGACCGGGCGGCCTTGAGAGTCGATCACGATCAGATCGTCGATTTTATAGGCTTCGAACAATCGCAGGGCGTCAACGCCGAGGGCATCGGCGGCAATGGTTTTTGGACTCCGGGTCATGTAGGTGGCGACGGGGCGGCTGAGAAAATCCGGGCCGGTGAGGGCGCTGCGACGGAAATCGCCGTCGGTGAGAATGCCGGTGAGTCGGCCGGTTTTCTTGGCGACGAGGGCGATGCTGCCGCTCTTGGCCTTGGTCATCGCGAGGATAGCGTCTTGCAACGTGACGGTATCGAGGGCGATGGGCAGACGGTCGGCGGTGCGCATGATATCGCGAACCCGGAGGAGTAAAACCCGGCCGAGATTGCCGGCGGGGTGGTATTTGGCGAAGTCATCGCGGGTGAGGCCGCGGGCTTCGAGGAGGACCATCGCGAGGGCGTCGCCGAGAGCGAGGGCGGCGGTGGTGCTGGCGGTGGGGGCGAGCTTGAGCGGGCAGGCCTCGCGGGGCACGCGGTAGAAAAGCCGTTGATCGGCGGCGCGCGCGAGGTCGGAGTCGGGGTGCGCGGTGAAGGCGACGATGCTCAGGCCGAAGCGTTTCAGGAGCGGAACGAGGCGAAGAATCTCGTCGGACTGACCGCTGTTGCTCAGTAAAATGGCGAGATCGCCCTCCGCGCAGAGGCCGAGATCGCCGTGGAGGGCTTGGGTGGGATCGAGGAAGCAGGAGGAGACGCCGGTGCTGTTGAAGGTGGCGGCGATCTTCTGGGCGATGTGGGCGGATTTGCCGACACCGCTGAAAACGAGCTTTCCGCCGGCGACGATGGTCGTCTCGACGGCGCGGGCGGTGGCGACGAAATCGTGGTCAAGGCTCCGGGCGGTCGCGGCGAGGGCGTCACTTTCGATGCGGAAACAGCGGCGCGCGCGGGCGAGGGCGGATTTCGGGGCGATGGCCATTTATGATTTGAACCGTGGGGACGGAGTTCGGAACTTACGGTCGGTCTATCCGCGTTCAATCCCTTTCACCGTTTCCGATGTCCAAGTATTTGAAATTTCTTACCGCGCTTGTGCTGCTGGCCTTTGCGCTGGCGGGTGCCGGCTGCGGCCCGGGCGAAAGCATCGGTCTCGGCGCGGAAACAGACGATTCCGGGTATCGCGAGGGCCAGCAGTTGGTGAAACAGGGCCGCCCGCAAGAGGCTTTGGTGGCCTATCTCAAGGTGATTTCCCGGCGTCCGGACTCCTCGCCCGATTCGCATCTAGGGGCGGGGCTGATCTACAAGCAGCACATGAAGGACCCGATCAACGCGATCTACCATTTCCGCAAATACCTCGAACAGCAGCCCAACTCCCGGCAGGCGCCGTTGGTGCGCCAGCAGATCGATGCGGCGAGGCGCGACTTCTTTGGCTCGATGCCGAACCAACCGCTCGACAGCCGCGAGGTGCGCATCGAGGGGTTTGACCAGCGCGACCGGTTGGAGCGTGAAAACGAACAGCTCAAGGCTGAGCTCTCCGTCCTGCGGGCCGGAGGAACGGCGTCGACCCCGACGACGACGCAGCGGTTCGCGGCGGGGGAAAAACGCGACCTGCGGACGATACCGGCCGAAGAGGAGCCGTCCCCGCTCACCCTGGCGCCGATGCAACCACGCGAGCTCGAACCCGCTCCCAGCGTGCAGCCGGCGAAGCCCAACGCGGTTGCGGGCGCGCGGGCCAAGCCCACCGCGCCCGGTGCGGCGGGCGGACGGCGGCACATCGTGGCGCCGAAGGATTCGCTCTACGCCATCGCCAAGAAATATTACAACACCGCGACCAACGCGAAGGTGCAGGGCATCATCGAGGCCAACCGAGATGTGTTGCCCGCCGACAATTCATTGAAGCCGGGTATGGAATTGAAAATCCCGTAATGCGCCGGTGGTCGCGGTCGTGAGCCGACGCGGAAGGCGTCGTGGCGGGTCCGCCCTCACTCATTTTTAGAAATTTATGCCCCGCACCTCGCAACGCACGTCGGTCTTTACGGAGTCGCTCATTCGCGAGATGTCGCGCGTCGCCGCGCGGCACGGCGCCATCAATCTCTCGCAGGGGTTTCCCGATTGGGACCCTCCTGCCGCGCTCGTGCAGGCGGCGAAAGATGCGATGGACATGGGGCGGCACCAATACGCGGTGACGTGGGGTTCGCCGGAGCTGCGGGCGGCGCTGAGCGCGAAAATCGCGCGTTGCATGGGTGTGCCGGTGGATGCGGACCGCGAGCTCGTGGTCACCTGCGGATCAACCGAGGCGATGATGGCGGCGTTTATGACCGTGTGCGACCCGGGCGACAAAGTCGGGCTGTTCTCGCCGTTTTACGAAAACTACAACGCCGACGCCATCCTCACGGGCGCGCAGGCCGTGCATGTGCCGCTGCATCCGCCACACTACCGCTTTGATCCGGCGGAGTTACGCGCGGCGTTTGCGGGCGGGTTGAAGGCGTTTGTATTGTGCAATCCATCGAACCCGTGCGGTCGCGTTTTTACGCGGGAAGAATTGCTACAGATCGCGGCGCTTGCAGAGGAGTTTGATGTGTGGGTGATCACCGACGAGGTGTATGAACACATCGTGTTCGACGGGAGGGAGCATGTGTATTTTGCAACCCTGCCGGGCATGGCGAAGCGCACACTCATGTGCTCGTCGCTGTCGAAGACGTTTTCGATCACGGGCTGGCGGCTGGGCTACATCCACGCGGCGCCCGAGGTGATCGCGCAGGCGCGGAAGGTGCATGATTTTCTCACGGTGGGCGCGGCGGCGCCGCTGCAATACGCGGTGGTGACGGCGCTGAATTTTCCGAAAAGCTACTACGACGGGCTGACTGCGGAGTATGCGGAGTCGCGCGATGTGCTGCTGAGTTATCTCGATCAAACAGGACTCAGCTACACGCGGCCGGAAGGGGCGTATTTCGTGATGGTGGACATTTCGCCGTTTGGCTACGCGAGCGACGTGGAGTTCGCGCACTGGATGACGAAGGAGATCGGCGTCGCGCCGGTGCCGGGATCGAGTTTTTTTGCGAACGGCGAGAATCGCTACGTGCGGCTCAACTTTGCGAAGAAACCCGCGACACTGCACGCGGCGGGGGAGCGGTTGCTGAAACTGAAGCGCTAAGGCTGCACTCCGACGGCGGTCGGCTCGACCGAGCGCAAGTCGGTGGGAGTTCGATTCGTCTTTTTCTGACCTGGCTTTTTTAGAAGCCGAGTCGAGGAGCGCCGAAATTACGGTTGTTCGAGATACGCCGGAGCGTTTTGGGCGAAGTCGATCACGCGGCGGATGGAGACAAGCCCGGCGGATTCATTCCAGATGAAGTAAAACGCGTAGGGGAAACGCGGTGTCATTGCCAGCCGGTGGAAGCTATGCCGTAGGCGGAAAAGCTGGGGTGACTGGCTGCTACCAAAGAAATGGTGGCGTCCACGCATAGGACGAAATCTACACCGAGACCAGGCACTCGCTGCTCATACCAGTCGAACGCGTCGCAATATCGGCCTCGGCCCGCGATGTGTGCGGAGCTCGTGGATCATCGCTCAGATCAAGGGGCGCCGGGAGAGAATGCGGGCGCGGGCTTCGGTCCACAGTGAGCCTTCGAGTGGATTGGCCTGATAGTCGGCGAGGCTTTGATCGAGCGCGCGCACGTGCCTAGCGGGCAGCGGGAGCGAATCGGATGTGGCGGTGATCGCAGCCCAGAGCTCTTCGACGAGTTCCAACTTAGCGGCGGCGGATGAGTCGCGGAGTTCTGGGATGTCGGCGAGTTTCATGGAACCAACATGGGGCGTGAATGGTGCGGCGTAAAGCTGCGGCTAAGAGCAATTGGGGCCCGAGTGAGAAAGAGGATAAGTAGCACCGAATGACGGGGCTGAGAGCCGCGCGTGCTTTGGGTATATTGAAAATCGACAGAACACGGCCGTGCGGCCCGCTCGACGCTTTTCAGCAGCATTGATAGATATTGATGTGCTTGATCGCGGTGGAGTCAGTGTAGTCGTCATGAAGCCCCTATCGCGAATTCGCAGTTTTTGGCGTCAACTCGATGGTCTTGTTCATCCGCAAGATGAACTGTTTTTTGAAAAAAATCCTGAGGCGAAGTCGGTGTTTCATCTTGGGCTTCCTCCTCCGGCATTTATCGGAGACGTAGATAATGCTCGGGTGATTTTTCTAATGATGAACGGTAACTATAAGCCGGGAATCACAAAGTCTCATTTTCCCGACCAAGCCTCCCAAGCTGAATACATTCGTTATATCCGGGGCGAACAAACGCAGATGCCGACTAATCTTGCGGGATATTACCGCACAGGCCCGTTAGCTGCATGGCTTGAGGACGGCACTGCGGCACTTGTAAACGCCGTTGCATACCGAGCACCGGCCCTAACGAGGGTGCCGGGAATCATGAAGATGATCGGTGGCCTCCCTTCTTTCGTTGAGCACCGATCTTGCGTCATAGAGGATGTCATCCCAGACGCTCAACAAGGAAAGCGTCTATTGCTCGTGCATCGTAACGGTCTTTGGCAACTGCTTCGGAATATTGCCGGGCCTGCCATCATCTTCAGCACGAACCCTGTCTCGAAAAATCCATCGGAGGATGCTTTGGGACGAATTCGTGGATGGCTGAAAAATTCCAGTTCTTAGGAGCCGATCTCGTTACCACTGCGCCACGAAAAATTAAAATTTAAGCGCGAAATTTGCTCGCGTAGGGCCTCTGCTCGATTGGATCCGATTTCCAGTGTTACGCGTGCGCCACGCTCACGCTGCGGCGTTTGAAGGGGAAGATGGGTTCGCCGAGGCGCTTGGAGCCGATCTCTTCAAACAGGAGGCCGATGATAAAATCGTTGCTCATGAACTGAAGGAAATCGGGGCGGGCGACGAGCAGGCAGCGCGTCGGGATTTTGGCGATGATCGTGGCGACCGCGGTGCTGTCTTGGAGGACACTGATCTCGCCGAAGAAATCGCCGGTGGTGAGGGCGGCGACGACTTTGCCGTCTTTCACGACTTCGAGTTCGCCCTCCTGCACGAGGTGGAAAAACGGATTGAGGTCGCCGGTGCGGAAGACGATTTCGCCGGGCTTGAGATCGCGGAACTCCGAGCAACGGGCGAAGGCGGTGAGCGCGTGCGGGCTCCACTGGCGGGAGAGCGGGATGCGGCGGAGGAAGCCGATTTTTTGCACGGCATCCACGATGCCCTGGCGGGAGAGGCGCGAGAAAACGAGGCTGTCGAATTCCCATTTACCGAGTGAGAGGAGCACGCTCGGGGCGGCGCAGCGCACGGACCGGCGGCGGATGCCGCCTTCGATGAGGGCCATCTCGCCGAAGATGTCGCCGCGCTGGAGTTCGGCGATGGGCTCGGGTTCGCCGACGGACTGTTCGCGCAGGACCTCGACGCGGCCGGAGTAAACGACGTAGAGCCGGTCACCGGGCTCGCCTTCGCGCACGACGTAGGCGCCCGCCTCGTATTGCTGGGCGGTCACGGCGCCGACGGTGGCCTTGAGTTCCTCGGGCTCGAGGTTGCGGAAGAGCAGCGTCTGGCCGAGGAGCTCGGCGACGGTGGCGAGGGTGACGGGAGCGGCGGTGGGGATGCGTTTGCGTTCGGCCTTTTCGCGGCGCCAGCGGAGGAGGTGGCTGAGGCCGATCCAGCTCACGACGCCGATGGCGCAGGTGGCCATGGCGCCGAAGAGGGTGAGCAACGCGAGGGCGGTGAAGTGGAGACCGCCGGCGGCCTTGAAGCGGTGGAAGAGCTCGGGGGCGTTGACGTTGAGGAGCGAGGTGCCAGCGGAGAAGAGGAGGAAGAGCCAGACCAGCGTGTAGCTGGAGCACACGAGGAGAAACGTGCGGTCGGCGAACTGAATGCGGGAGCGGAGCAGCACGCTGAAGAGCCGGTTCTGCGCGAACA
This sequence comes from Opitutaceae bacterium, assembly GCA_025355125.1. GTDB lineage: Bacteria > Verrucomicrobiota > Verrucomicrobiia > Opitutales > Opitutaceae > Tous-C4FEB. Next base: position 6,098 of record JANXLP010000320.1, read on the forward strand.
TGAAATCGTAGGACGTGGAGAGGCGCGGATCGCGGTAGAGCGCGCGCAGCAGATCGAGCA
>JANXLP010000364.1 GCA_025355125.1 Opitutaceae bacterium
GAAGGCGGCGATCTCGACTTCGGGATGCGCGGCAAGATGGGGCGAGAGGCGCTCGGGCGACGAGGCGGCGGCGAGCATCGCGCCGTTGGCGGGCAGGCCGTGGGTGAGGCGGGCTTTGGCGGCGACGAGGCGCGCGGCGTCTTCGAGGGAAAAAACGCCGGCGAGACAGGCGGCGGCGTATTCGCCGATGCTGTGGCCGAAGATGCCGGCGGGGCACACGCCCCACGCGAGCCAGAGGCGGCCGAGGGCGAGCTCGACGGCGAAGAGCGCGGGTTGGGCGTAGAGGGTTTGGCCGAGCAGGGTGTCGTCGTCGGCAAAGAGCGCGGCGGTCAGCGGTGTGGGCAGGAGCGGCGCGAAGAGCGCGGCGCACGCGTCGATGGTCGCGTGGAAATCTGGCTGCGTGTCGTAGAGTTCGCGCGCCATGCCGGCGTAGTGCGAACCCTGGCCGGTGAAGAGGAACGCGACGGACGGGGCGTTGGTGTGGGTGTTTGCTGAGGTCGGGAATTTTTCCGGCGTCAGCGTGCGTAGTTGCGCGATGAGATCGGTGGAAGAAGTGACGGTTAGAGCGGCGCGGTGCGGACCAGCGGTGCGGCCGGTGTTGGCGGTGTGGCAGACATCGGCGAGCGCGAGTTCGGGGTGAGCGGCGAGATGCGCGGCCCAGGCGGAGGCGTTGTGCGCGGCGGCGGTGGGGGTGTGGCCGGAGACGGTGAAGAGGTGGCGCGGGCGCTCGAGGGAGGTGGCGCGTGCGGGGAGGACAGCGGGTGCGGCTTCGAGGAGAACGTGGACGTTGGTGCCGCCGAGACCGAAAGAGCTGACGCCGGCGAGTCGGCAGGCGGCGGGCCAGGCGGTCGTGCGATCCACGATACGCACGGGCAGGCGGTCCCACGGGATGTAGGGATTGGGTGTGGTGAAGTGGAGGTTGGCGGGAATCTCGGCGTGCTGGAGCGCGAGCACGGTTTTGATGAGGCCGGCGACACCGGCGGCGGACTCGAGATGGCCGAGGTTGGATTTGACGGCACCGAGGAGGAGCGGGGTTTCGGCGGAGCGGTCCGGGCCGTAAACGCGGCCGATGGCCTGCACCTCGATGGGGTCGCCGAGCACGGTGCCGGTGCCGTGGGCTTCGATGTAGGCGACATCGGCGGGCACGGCGCCGGCGTCGGTGAGGGCGCGGCGGAGCAGGGCTTCTTGCGCGAGACCGTTGGGAGCGGTGAGGCCGTTGCTCTTGCCGTCGTGGTTGACGGCGGAGCCGCGGAGGACGGCGAGGATGGGATCGCCGTCGGCGAGGGCGTCGCGCAGGCGCTTGAGGACGACGAGGCCGGCGCCTTCACCGCGCGCATAGCCGTCGGCGGAGGCGTCGAAGGTTTTGCAACGGCCGTCGGGGGCGAGGGCGCGGAGTTTGCACGAGGCGATGGTGGCGTCGGGCGTGAGAATGAGGTTGGCGCCGCCGGCGAGGGCGGTGCGGCATTCGCCGGCGCGCAGGCTCTGCATCGCGAGATGCACGGCGAGGAGCGACGAGGAGCAGAGCGTGTCAACGAGCAGCGACGGACCTTGCAGGCCGAGGTGATACGAGAGGCGCGCGGCGGCGAGGGAGCGGGCGGCACCGAGGGCGGAGTAGGCGTCGATGCGCGTCGGATCGCCGGACTGTGCGGCGAGGCGCGCGTAGTCGTCGAAACTGACTCCGACGAAGACGCCGGTTTCCTGGCCGCTCAGAGAAGCGGGCGCGATGGCGGCGTGCTCCAGCGCTTCCCACGCGAGTTCGAGAAGGAGGCGATGTTGTGGGTCGATGCCGGCGGCCTCGCGCGGGGAGATGCCGAAAAACTCGGGGTCAAAACCGTCCACTGCGTCGAGGAAGGCGCCGCGGCGGACATACATGCGGCCGGGCTTTTCGGGATCGGCGTCGTAGAAGGCATCGACGTTCCAGCGCGCGGCGGGGATGTCGCCGACGGCATCGGTGCCGGCGCGGAGCATATTCCAAAACGCCTCGGGTTGCACGGCGCCTCCGGGGAAGCGACAGCCGAGGCCGATGATGGCGATGGCGCGATCTTCGGGTGAGGCGGCGGCGGTGGAGATGGTGGGTGCGTGAGGAGCAGAGATCGCAGGTGCGGTGAAGTGCGCGGCGAGCTGGGCGATGGTGGGGAAATCGTAAACGACGGTCGGCGCGACGGTGCGGCCGAGGTGAGCCTCAAGTTCGCCGGAGAGCGTGACGGCGGCGAGCGAGTCGAGGCCGAGGGTTTGCAGCGGGGCGCGCGGGTCGATGGTGGCGGCGGGCTGGTTGAGGGCGGCGGCGACGCGGGTGGTGAGCCAGGCTTGGAGTGCGCTGACGGAAGGCGGCGCGGGTGAGGTCGCGGGGGAAAGGGGAATGGTCGGCGCGGCGGGCTTGGGCCCGACGGGTTCGGCGCGGTGCCAGAGGCCGACGGGCTCGAGGAGATTTTCGAGAAACTGTTTCCGGCAGGTGGCGCGTTGGATTTTTCCGCTCGAGGTTTTTGGCAACGTCGCCGGCTTCACCAGCACGATGGCGGTGGGAATGATTTCGTGTTCGCGGATGAGAGCCTCGCGAATCGTGCGGATAACGGCAGGCGCATCGAGGCGGCGGAGAACGGTGCGCTCGACTTCCTGGACGATCACGAGCCCTTCGCCCGCGCCGTCGGCGACTGCGAACGCGGCGGTGCCGTGGGCGCGGAGGGCGGGGTCGGCGGTGTGCGTAGTGGCCTCAAGGTCCTGTGGGTAATGGTTCCGCCCGCGGACGATGATGAGGTCTTTTATGCGGCCCGTTACGAAGAGTTCGCCGTCGCGGAGAAAACCGAGATCGCCGGTGCGCAGATGGGGGGTGCGGGCGGCACCGGCGAGGCGAGCGCCGAAAATTTCCGCAGTGAGTTCGGGTTTATTCCAGTAACCAACGCCGATGCTGGGGCCGCGGACCCAGATCTCGCCGACGGTGCCATCGGCGCATGGCTCGCATGTGGCGGGATCGACGATGGTCACGTGCAGGCCGGGGGCGGCGCGGCCGGAGCTGACGAAGGTGCGGGCATCGGGCGCGGTCGAGGTTGCGGCGTGTCCGGCGGAGAGTTGGGTGGGATCGAAACGGGCGAAGACCGGCGGCCGGCCGCGCGTTTTTCCGGAGACGAGGAGGGAGGCCTCGGCCATGCCGTAGCAGGGGAGGAGTGCGTCGCGGTTGAAGCCGCACGCGGCGAAGGCCGTTGCGAAAAGTTCGAGCGTGGCGGCGTGGATGGGTTCGGAGCCGTTGAAGGCGATGCGCAGGCTGGAGAGGTCGAGCGTGGCGCGGTCCTCGGGCGTGGTGCGACGGACGCAGAGTTCGAAGGCGAAGTTCGGCGCGCCCGTGCTGGTGACGCGATATTTTGAGATCAGTTGCAGCCAGCGCAGCGGTTTTTGGAGGAACGCAGCGGGTGGCATGAGCAGACAGGTGGCGCCCATGTAAAGCGTCTGCATCACAATCCCGATGAGGCCCATGTCGTGAAAGAGCGGGAGCCAGCCGGCGATCACGTCGGCGGCGTCGTGCCGGTAGATGCGGCGGATCATCTCCTCGTTGGCGAGGAGATTGCCGTGCGTGAGCATCACGCCCTTCGGCGCGCCGGTGGAGCCGGAAGTGTATTGGAGGAAGGCGAGGGTGTCGGCGCTGATCGCGGGCGGGGTCCAGTTTTCTGCGAGCGCGTCGGGCACATCCTCAGTGGTGACGAGCGTGAGTGAGGTGTCGCCGAGGTTGGCGGGCGTGAGCTGTGCGGAGGTCGCTAGGAGTGCGCGGGTGGTGAGCGCGACGCGGGCGCCGGCGTCGCCAACAATGGACTTGAGGCGGTGGACGGATTCGTTGGCGCGGGGCGGATAGGCCGGCACCGCGATCACGCCGGCGTAGAGACAGCCGAAGAAGGCGGTGATAAAATCGAGACCCGATGGATGAATGAGCAGCGCGCGATCACCGGGCGCGCAGTGCGCCTGCAACGCCACGGCAATGGCGCGGGCGCGGCGGTCAAGTTCGCCGTAGGTGAGCGTGGCGGTGATTTCTTCGCCGGTGGATTGAAACGAGAACGCAGTTTTCTCGCCGGCGGTGCGCGCGTGCAGGCGCAACAGGTCAATCCACGTGGACGTGGTCTGGGATGAAATTTTGATCGAGGAAATCTTCAATGGGCTTAGATGAAAAATCTGAGTCAAATCGGTTGTGGCCAATTTCGTGCCACGAGTTGCGTGAGCGTGCATAGTGCGTCAATCCATTCGTCATGAGATTGATAAAAATGTTACGTTTTCGGGGTGACGCTTTCTGCGCTCGTCACGGATCTGCCGGCGCTTGTCACTTTTGGCTCGCGCGAACGTCCGCAGCGCGGCTCAGGAGCGGTGCGATGCGAGGACGGATTTCACCCGCCTATAGCGTTGACGACAAAAAATGCCTGCGCTCCATTTTGCCGCCTTGCGTCCCCCCGCCACCTCAAACCGTCCCGTTGCCGTAGTGCTCGCCGCAGGTCTCGGATCACGACTCCAGGCGGTGCATAACGCCCGGCCAAAAGGGTTCGTCGAGATCGGTGGGAAGCCGATCATCGCGCGGTCGGTGGAGGCGTTGCGGCGCGCGGGCGTGAGCGAATTTGTTTTTGTCGTGGGCTGGCGTGGGGACGTTTACCGGGAGTGGTGTGCGCGGGAATGTCCAGGCTCGGTCTGTGTGGAAAATCCGGAGTATGCCTCGACGGGCAGTCTGTCTTCGCTGCTGATCGGTGCGGCGGTTGTGCCGGAACGAAACTTGATCGTGGTGGAATCGGACCTGCTCTATGAACAGCGTGCGCCCGACCTGCTCCTCGCAGCTTCCGTAATGGATACGGTTTTGATCAGCGGCTTCACGCAGAGCCGGGACGAAGTGTGGGCGTATGAAAGCGCGCCGAATCGGCTGGTGCGGCTGACCAAGCGGCGGGAGGACGAGATCGGGGAGCCGGTGGGAGAACTGGTCGGCCTGACGCGAATGTCGGTGTCGTTGATCCGTGATCTGGGAACGGCGGCGCCGACGATGCCGGTGACGGTGCATTACGAAGACGGGCTCAATGCGCTCGCGGCGGCACGGCCGATCACACTGTTGCCGGTGCCGGATCTGGCGTGGTGCGAGATCGACGATCCCGGACATCTGACACGGGCGCGCGACGCGGTGTGGCCGCGTATCGTCGCGGCGAATGCGGCGGGGAATTCCAGACAACCATGAACGTGCCGCGGAAAATTTTGCTGAACCCCGGACCGGCGACCACGACGGACGGCGTGAAACGCGCGCTGGTCGTGCCCGATATTTGCCCGCGCGAGACGGAGTTTGGCGATTTGGTGCAAGGCGTGCGGCGTGATCTGCTGATGGTAGCGGGGGCCGATCCGGCGACGCAGACGGCAGTGTTGATCGCCGGGCCGGGGACGGCGGCGATGGAGGCGGCGATCAGTTCGCTGGTGCCGGCGAACGGGCGTCTGCTCGTCATCGACAATGGCGCTTATGGGGAACGTGCGGGCCAGATCGCGGCGGCGCTGGGTGTGCCCGCGCACGTGTGGCGCATGGCGTGGACGACGCGCCCGGAGCCTGCGGAATTGGCAGCGCAACTCGATGGTGCGGCCGGACCATTTACGCACGTGTTCTGGGTGCATCACGAGACGACGACGGGGCTGTTGAATCATCTCGGAGAATTCGGCGCGGTTTGTCGCGCGCGCGGCGTGGTCTCGATCCTGGATGCGATGTCCTCCTTTGCGGGGGTGGAGATGACGCTGCGCGAGACGCCGGTGGATTTTATCCTGAGCAGTGCCAACAAATGCCTCCAGGGTATGGCGGGCGTGAGCTTCGTGATCGGTTCGAGCGCGCTGATCGCGGCGAGCGCGGGCGTGGGTCGTAGCTACTCGCTCAATCTGGCGCGGCACGAGCGCAGTCTGGCGACGGGGCAGTTTCCCTTCACGCCGCCGGTGCAGGTCGTGTATGCGCTGGCCCGGGCGCTGGAGGAAACGCTCGCGGAGACGGTGCCGGTGCGCGCGGCGCGTTACCGTGCGTGCTACGAGGTGATGCTGGCGGGCATGGAGCGGCTGGAGTTCAAGGCGCTGCTGCCGCAGGCGCTGCACTCGGGGTTGCTCACGGCATTTCACACACCGGCGCGTGCGGGTTTCACGTTCGAGCGGCTGCACGATTTTCTCTACGCGCGGGATATCACGCTCTATCCGGGCAAGCTGCCCGGCACGGACACCTTCCGCGTCGCCAACATCGGGGCGCTCACGCCCGCGGATCTCGCGGCCTTCGTCGCCGGGGTGGAAGATTTTATTTATGCCCGCTAACGCCACTCCCACGAAAGCCAAGCAACTGCGCGCGCTGCTCGATCCCGCGAAACTCGATTTCATCATGGAGGCGCACAACGGCCTCTCGGCGCGCATCGCCGAGGACGCGGGCTTTCGCGCGATCTGGGCGAGCGGGTTATCGATCTCGGCGTCGCTCGGTGTGCGCGACAACAACGAGGCGAGTTGGACGCAGGTGCTCGACGTCGCGGAGTTCATGGCCGATGCGACGACGGTGCCCATCCTGATCGATGGCGACACCGGCTACGGCAATTTTAACAACTTCCGCCGGCTCGTGCAAAAACTGGAGCAACGCGACATCGCGGGCGTGTGCATCGAGGATAAGATTTTCCCCAAGACCAACAGCTTCCTGCGTGGCGAAGCGCAGCCGCTCGCGTCGATCGACGAATTTTGCGGGAAGATCAAGGCGGGCAAAGATGCGCAGAGGGACGGTGATTTCGTGATTGTCGCACGCACCGAGGCGCTGATCGCCGGCTGGGGTCAGGCCGAGGCGATCCGCCGTGCCGAGGCCTATCGCGTGGCCGGGGCCGACGCCATCGTGATCCATAGCGCGCAGGCGAAGCCCGATGAGATTCTGGCGTTTCTCGACGTGTGGGCGAACCGCCACCCGATCATTTTGATCCCGACGAAGTATTACACGACGCCGACGGAGGTCTTCGCGGCGCGCAAAATATCGGCGGTGATCTGGGCGAACCATCTCATGCGTTCCGCGCTCGCCGCGATGCAGGCGACGGCAGCGCGTATTTTTAAGGAACAGAGCATCGTCGGCGTGGAAGAAGTCGTTGCGCCGCTGCGCGAAGTTTTCCGCCTGCAGGGCGATGAAGAACTCAAAATTGCGGAAGACCGTTTTCTCGCCGCCACGCCACGCCGTTCGGCGGTGATCCTCGCGGCGACGCGCGGCGGCGGTGCGCTGAATCCGCTGACGACGACCGTGCCGAAGACGATGCTGCGGGTGGGCGGTGTCTCGCTGCTCGACCGGCTTTGCGACAATCTCAACGCGATCAACGTGCGCGAAATCATTGTGGTGGCCGGCTACCGCAAGGAGGCGATTGTGCGCACGGGCATCCAGCGCGTGGATAACAACGATTGGGAAACGACGGGAGAAATCGCGTCGCTCGCTCTGGCTGCGAACGCGATCAACGGCCCGGGCGTGATCGCGTTTGGCGACATCCTCTGCCGTCGCTACATTTTGCAGGCCCTGCTCGAGGATGACGCCGATCTCGTGATCGCGGCCGACCGCAATATCCGCCGCGACGGTGCGCGTGACCTCGTGAAGCTCAGTGCGCCGCCGGCGCATGCGTTCATCGACGCGGACGCGCAGGTGGCGGCGGCGGGTTTTTCCGCCGATCACGCGGCCTTCGACGCGGAATGGATCGGCGTGCTCAAGTATTCGGCAGCGGGCGCCGAGGCCGTGAAAATGTGGCTTAAGCAGGCGGCGACGCGGCCGGACTTCGCCAAGCTCGGCATGATCGACCTCATCGCGGATCTCCAGAATTCGGGCCGCGTCGTGAAGGTGCATGTGATCTCCGGCGATTGGACGACCATCGAGAGCGCGGTTGATCTCGCGGGCGCGAGTAACCTCTGAGTTTTTCCCCTCCTCGCCATGCTGCCCGCCTCCACGTTTCTCGATCTCTGCCATGAGCGCGGCGTCCGTTTTATCACGGGCACGCCCTGTTCTTATCTGAAGCCGCTGATCAACGCCGCCATTGACGACGCGCGTTTTCTATTTCGCGACGCGGTGAACGAGGGTGACGCGGTGGCCATCGCGGCGGGTGCGGCGCTCACGGGGGAACGTCCGCTGGTGATGTTTCAAAACTCGGGTCTGGGCAATGCGGTCAACGCCCTCACGTCGCTCTGTTATCCGTTTCGCGTGCCGGTGCTGATTGTCGTCACGCATCGCGCGGAGCCGGGCGGTGAGGCCGACGAGCCGCAGCACGAGCAGATGGGGCGGATCACGACGGCGCTGCTCGATACGATGGAGATTCCCTGGGTGCGTTTTCCGACGGAGCCCGCGCTGGCGGCGGCGGCGTTGGACACGGCGCTGGCGGCGATGAAGGCGGACGGACGGCCCTATGCGTTGGTGATGAGCAAGGATGCGGTCGCGCCGCACGCGCTGCGCACGAAACCGGCGGATGTCGCGCCCGGTGCGCGCGAATTGAATTTCAGCGAAAAATTGGGCCGCAAGCCGTCGGAGCGCAGCACGCGCACGGAGGCGTTGCAGGCCGTGCGCGTCGCGCGGCGGGCGGACGAAGTGATCATCGCCACGACGGGCTACACAGGCCGCGAACTCTACGCGCTCGGGGATGATCCGTGGAATCTCTACATGGTCGGCTCGATGGGTTCGGCGGGCGCGTTTGGGCTGGGGCTCGCGCTGCGTGCGCCGGGTCGGCCGGTGACGATTGTCGAGGGCGACGGGGCGCTCCTCATGCGCATGGGTAATCTCGCCACGCTTGGCGCGTATGCGCCGCCGACGCTGCTTCATATCGTGCTTGATAACGAAGCGCACGATTCGACCGGCGGGCAGGCGACGGTGAGCCGCGGCGTGGCGTTTGCGGCGGTGGCGCAGGCGTGCGGTTATGCGCGCGTGGTTTCGACGGATGATCTCGGGCTGTTGGCGGCGGTGCTCGCGGCGCCGCGCACGGATGGGCCGACGTTTATCCATTTCCGCATTCGCACGGGCGCGCCGGACAAGTTGCCGCGGCCAAAAGTTACGCCGGCGGAGGTGTTTCGCCGGCTGCAGAGCTGGCTAGGCGCGGTGTGAGTTCCCGGGCTGCGCCTCGCGCAGCGCGGGTTGCAGCACGTAGAGCAGAGCGAACGCCACGGCCACGGAGGCGAAGACCGCACGCATCGTGACGACGGTGCCGAGACGGGAGATCAATGCGCCGGCGGCGAGACCACCAAGCGCGGGCGTGGCGCCGAGGATGAGGGAAAAAAGCCCGAGGACGCGGCCGCGCAATGCGTCGGATGCGCGGGCCTGAATGCCCGCGATGCTGAGCGAGCTGAAGACGCCGCCCAGCAGGCCACCGATGAAGAACAACGGGAACGCGGCGTGCACGTTCACCAATGTCATCGCCAGCATGAAGCCGGCGCCCGTGGCGCCGCTGCCGCAAATCCACGCCCCCAGGTGGGAGCGATCCACGAGTTTGAGCGCGCCGACGATAGCGCCGACCGCCAAACCGGCACCACCGGTGGCGATGAACACGCCGGCGACCAGCGGGGTGCAGCGCAGCGGGTCCTGCGCGAAGAGCGGCGCAAGCACTTCGAGGGGGCCGACCACGAACCCCGCGAACACGCCCACGGCGGCGAGGAGCGCGACCAGGCTCGGTTGGCGGCGGCAGTAGGCGGCGAGTTCGCGCAGGCGCGACCACTCGGAGGCGGCGGGCGCGCGGGGCCCGTCGTGGCGGGGCAACGGCACGAACTGGAGCGCGGCCCAGGCGAGGCCGGCGAGGGCGGCGAGCGCGGCGAAGACCCCGGGCCAAGCGAGATACGTGCGCAGCAGGCCGACGGCGAGCGGGCCGCAGGCGTGGCAGAGCATGCCGAGCACGTTGACGATGGCGGTGGTGCGGCCGAGGGCGGCGCGATCGATGACATCGGGGATGGCCGCGAGAAACGCGGGATAGGCGAAGGCCGAGACGAGGCCGTAGCCCGCGATCAACGTCGCCATCAGCCCGCCATGCGCCGCGCCGGCGCCGAGCCAGGCCCGTTGCTCGGCGAGGGCCATCGTCGCGAGCAGCAGCAGGGGCAGCGCGGAGGTCGCCTGCAGGACGGTGCGTTTGGACGAGGCGTCGATCACGCTGCCGGCGTAAACCGAGAGCAGGTAGGGCGACACGAAGCAGAGGTAGAACACGCCCGACCAGAGGCCGCCGCCGAGCACCTCGAAACCGTAGAGCACGGAGACGTAGGCGACGATGCGCCGCAGCCACGCGCCGAGGAAGAACGTGGCGTAGTAGGCCGTGGGCCGGAGGGGACGCGGGGCGGACCGGGGACGGCGTACTGCACCGACTCGTCCGGGTCGTGCTCCAGGGGGAAGTGGCTGATGACCTC